>JBFGQE010000059.1:0-12741 GCA_041564355.1 Gammaproteobacteria bacterium
AGGATGTCGACACCATCCTGTCGCGCGCTGATCTCGAGATCGGCGAGAAAACCGTTGTCGCGTAATGTCGGCGCGGCTATTTCGCTGTCGATATCACGCAAATGATAAGTAAACCTGTTTTCGCTGCGTTCGGTCAGGTAGCCAACCACGCGTTTGCGCATGGCGAACTCGAGCCCCATCTCAGCTTCCGCTTCACGTATCTGTAATCCGATAATCTGGTTTTTCGCGTGAGTCTCGGCGACAACCGCTAGCGCGCTGGCCACGTCAGCAGGTGCTGGCACGACGCCGACAGGCTTCGGCTCGACCGTGTCGACCCTCGCAACCGGCACTGCCATGGGCTGCAGGTAATACCAGGAAGCGAGAAATATTGCGCCCAGCGCAACACCGGCAAGCAACCACCATTTCGGATCGAACCCGCGCCCGCGCAAGGGGGTGATCGACTCGATCTCGATCGGGGTAAATCGGCTCTCCCGCGATTCCAGATCCTTCAGAACGTTATTGATGACACTCATTGAAACTGGCTGTCGGCGGCGGCGGCTTCGATATGCTTGCGCCGGACATAAAACTCGCCGCTGGCGTAAGACAGCATCATCGCCTTGTTACAGAGTACGTTGATCACCCGCGGCACGCCGCGGCTGAACTGGTAAAGCCGGCGCAACGCGCCATGGTCGAACAGCTCGGGGCCGCGATATCCGGCGGAGCGAATGCGGTACTGCAGGTAGGATCGAACCGAGCCCGGATTCAGGGGCTGTAGCTGATAAGCATGCATGATGCGCTGGCGCAACTGGCGGATACTGCTGCGCGCGAGTCGCTGGTCGAGTTCGGGTTGACCGAAGAGCACTATTTGCACCAGCTTTTGCTTGCCGGTCTCGAGATTGCTGAGCAAGCGAATCGCCTCGAGACTTTGCTCTGGCATGGCCTGCGCCTCGTCGAGGATAATCACGCTACCGCGGTTTTTCCGAGCATTTTCAATCAGGTAATCATTGATACAGGCCAGGTAGTTGTCTTTTTCCAGCCGATCCGATATGCCCATTTCATGCAATAGCGCGTGCAGCAACGCGTTGCAATTCATGTACGGGTTCGGAATGTAGACGGTGTTGTATTCCGGCTCCAGCGCGTCGAGCAGCTTGCGACAGAGCAGGGTCTTGCCGGTGCCAACCTCGCCGGTCACCTTGATGAAACCGTCTCCGCCGCGTATCGCGACCAGCAGCACGTTGAGCGCTTCCTGGTGGGTGACCGAACGGTAAAAAAATTCGGTATCGGGAGTCAGGCTAAACGGTTTCTCCGAGAGGCCGTAGTATTGTTCGTACATTACTCACCTTCCGCGGGGGCTTGCTGCAGTTGTTCGACACGATCGGCGCTTTGTCGAATTTCATTGCTCCAGACCTGGTTCCTGTCGACCACGATCGGGCGCAACAGGATAACCAGTTCGCTGCGCCGATTGACCTTGCGTTTTTGCTTGAATGCCTCGCCGATAAACGGCACATCGCTGGCGCCAGGCACACCCGCGACTTCGTCGGTCGTGCTGTTTTGCATCAGGCCGCCGATTACGACCACCTGGCCATTCTTTGCCCTGACGATCGAATCCGATTCGCGCACCGTGCTAAATGCGAGCGGGAGTTCAAAGGATTCGCCGCCCACGGTGATGTTTTTCAACTGGTCGGTGATCTCGCTGACGCTCGGGTGGATATGCAGAATCACGTCGCCCTCGGCGCTGATTTGCGGGGTCACGTCGAGCGCGATGCCGGAAAAAAACGGGGTCAGTGTCAGCTCGGGATTGGTCGTCGTGCCCCCGGTGCCCGACGTGGTCGAGGAGGAGACCTCGGTGACGAAAAACTCGTCCGAGCCGACCTTGATTACCGCTTTCTGGTTGTTCACGGTCGAGACCCGCGGGCTCGACAACACCTGTGCGTCGCCCTGCGTATTCAGCAGCGTGATCAGGGCGCCGAAGGTATTCGACGAACTGCCCACCGCAAACAGGTTGGCAAATGGTGTATTCGACACGTCGAGACCCGAACTCACCAGCACATCGTCGCCGGGACCGATAACCGCGTTGCCGGCGGCACCGCTAACCACCGAGTTGGTGCCGATCGATAAATCGCGGTTGGACGAGATCGCGGCCCAGTCGATACCCGACTGGAAGCTGTCGCTGAGCTCGACCTCGATGACCTTGGCCTCGAGGATAACCTGGCGCTGCATGTTGTCCTGCGCATTGTCCAGGTAAGCCTCGACGTCGCGCAGCTCGCCCGGCATCGCGCGCACGATGACCAGGCCCGCGTGACGGTCGACCACGACCGAGCGCCCCGCGCCATTGCCGATGATGGAGGTCAGCGTGGCCCGGAGTTCGGTCCAGAAATCCGCCAGAATGCGCGTATTCACGCTGCTCGACTTAAGCGATCTCGAAGTCGAGCTGCTGGTGGTACGGTTTCCGCCACCGTCGTCGCTGGTCTCGGTATCTTCGATCTGTCCCGAGCTGACCGTCATCAGCGACTCGCCCTGGCGGCTGACGTTGAGGTAGTCAACCGGAAAAATGCGCGACTGGATTCTGGCCGGCAGCACGATGTAACCGGTATCGTTCTCCTGGTACTCGTAGCCGTAGACCTCGCGCGCGAGGTCCATGACTTCGCGCACGGTAACGTTTTTCAGATCCAGCGAAATTTCACCGCTAACGCTCGGATGCACCACCATGTTGATATTCGTGTCCTTGACCAGGCTCATGAAAAACAGCCGCGCCGGCGCATTCGACACCGAGATATCGAACGCGTCTTCCATCCTGACATCCTGTTCTAGACCGGGCACGCTGATACCGCTGCCCGGCACCAGATCGTCGAGAATGTCGTCGGAAGGCGCTTCGGCTTCCGGGATCTTTACCGCGGCAGCCTGTTCCAGTGCATCGTTGATACTTTGCCGGTTTTGCTGCGCAATTTCCCGGTTGTGGGTCGACGCGCAGGCACTCAGAAAACAGCCCAAAGCGATAACTTGTATAAGTCGTCTAGTCATAGGTCACTCTCGACCACCTTTTTCTTGATGGCAGTCAATTCGTTGTTGAGGCGCAGGTTGATTACCTTGCCTTTGCGCACGAGGCGTGCGCTGTCGCGGGTCAGCCTGACCAGCGTTGCGTTATCGATCTTGTCACCGACGCGCAGCATCTGGTCATTGATGATCGCTACCTTGCGATCACGCGAAATCAGGATTGACGTCAGTCGCAGCGTCTTCGGCGCCGGTTTCTTTACGCTAGCCTTGTTGACGCGCGGTTTATTCGCCCATTTGGCTTCGCGAAACTTCTGCAGCGCCAGCGGCGGCGGCTGCATCGGGTCGCGCAGTTCTTCCGCCGAGGCCAGCGCGCCGAATCCGAAGAAGCCAAGTGACAACAACAAGATGACCGTGAGGTAAGTAGTAATAATGCGCCGCATGCTAAATCCCCACCCATTCCTTGCGCGTCGACAGGGTCGATATTACGACCTTGACCGTAACCGCCGGGTATTCCTCGCTTTCGAGTTCGATCTCGTCCCACAGCAACTTCCAGTCCAACGCCTCGAGCGAACGCATGTATTGCAGAATGTCGAGATACTTTCCGGAAAGCGCAATTTCGAGCACGTGGCGATAAATTCCGGGCTCCTGCGCCTCGTCCTCGGCAATTTCAAATGCCGGCCTGACCTCGCGTCGTTTCAGGCTGAGCAGGCTAAGGCGCGATTCCGGATAAACCAGCTGGTTCATCAGGCGAAACATTTTTTCCGGATCGATCAGTTCAATGGTTTCGACGCGCAGGCGTTCTTCGACCGCGTCAAGCTCCTCGCTCAACTTGACGAGTTGCGCCTGTTTTTCCTGGTGCACCCCGGCGGCGATGCGGCGGCGGATATCGGCCACCACCGCGCGCGTCGAGTTGACCTCGCGTGCGATACGCTTGTTCTCGGTTTGCTGGCGCTCTATTTCCGCCATCGTCGGCGCCGCGTGGTAGTTCCACCACAGGAAGACGACCGCAACCAGCAGGGTCAGGCCGATCAGGCCACGCTCGCGCAGCGAATGCCGGTTGAAGCGATCCGAGTATTGCCGCCAGCTAGTCATCGATCAGATCCCGGGTTGCGATCTCGAAATCGACCTTCCACTGGCTATCCTTGCCGCGATTGACCTCGAACAGGTCGAAACGCTTACCCACGAATCTCGGCTGATCGCTGAAGCGGGTGAAGTAGCCCGGAACCTGCTCGGCACTCAGCGAGCTACCGCGAATTCGGATGAAATCCTGGCCCAGGTGGATATAGCTCAGCCAGAGATCATCGACATGCAACCGCGACAGGGCGACCAGGTAGCCGGAGAAACCTTCCCCTGATCCGAAGCGGTTGTCGTTGACGAACTTGAGCACTTTCTTGCGCGCGGAAATCTGGCGCGCGGTGTATTCGATATCGCGGTCGAGCCGCTTGTCTTCGAGCAGGACGGCGAGCTCGCCATTGGCTGCCGCGAGCTCGGCGGACATACGCTCACGGTCCGACTTGATAGCGAGATTATGCTCCCTGGCGCGTTCGTGCTGCCCCTGCAGCAGAAAACTCCAGGCCGCGATAACGACGATGACGATCGCGAGCGTGATCGCCAGCTGGTTTAAAGAAACCCAGACGCGCTTTTCACGGAAGCGCTCCTGGTACAGGTTGATCTGCTGCACGATCACGAGTCGAGCCCCCGCATCGCCGCACAGTACGCATGAAAGCAGGGAGTCTCAAGCCCGCCGGAATTCTCGTCGCCGACCAGGGTCACGAACTCGATATCGAAGTTGGTCAGGTTTTGCAGGTAGAGCGCCGCCTTTTCCGTGACCGGCGTTTGCGGAAAGATGCGCAGGTTATTGACCGTGCCCATGCCGTAATAACTTTCGAAGTAATCCAGCGAACGCTGGATCTCGAGCAGCAGCGAGTCATAGGGACTCTCGTCCTCGCTGCTGGCCTGCTCGAGCTGCGCCAGGCCGAGCTTGAAATCGCGCGATACGTACAAATCGGTATCGTGGTAGATGCTCAACAGGCCATTGTCGCGTGATAGCGTCAGCAGCGCAACGGATTGCCCCGCGCTCGAGCGAATGACCTGCAGGTTGGAGCGGACGAGCTCGTGAATGTCCAGCGCGACCAAGGTCATCGAACACGTCTTGATGCTTTCGACGTAGCTCGCAATCACCGACTCGCGCGCCGCGATAACGCCGACCTGCTGCGGGTTGTTCTTGTTCGACACTGGCATTGGGTAGCTGTCGACCACCGCGTTGGCGATATCGTAGTTGATCAGATCCTTGATTTTCCAGGTCACCGCGGCAAGTATTTCATCGTCCTCGACCTGCGGCCTCTCCACGTGGTAGAGGTCGCGATCATCGTCGGCGACGAGGCAGACGCAAGGGGATTTCTGCAGGCCGTGCTTGCGCACCCAGGCACGTAGTGCCTCGACCTGGGCGGCCTGCCCTTCGGCATTGACAAACTCGCTGCGCAGGATGGCGCCCGGGTTCTTGCGACCGGTGCGAACCTGCGCCACGGCGATACCGTCGGGGAGAAAATCTACCCCGATCTGAGAATCCTTCTTCGCGCTTGCAAACAGGCCCAACAGTAGCTCCGGCAATTTCAGCTTTATTCGTAACCAATGCAAGTAGCGCGCCAAGGCGCGCCTCGTCCTGCATTGCCCGGCGACCTGACGGCTCTCGCAGCATGCTGCGACCACCCGGGGTCCCCAATTGTTCGCTATTTTATCCTAGAGTTTCCTTAAGAAAATCGTCATAACTTATTGTCATTACTAAAAATATTAACCTATAGTTGGGTTATTTCAAGTTATTAGACGAAATTAATTAGCTGATGCTTCACCTCGTTCTTTTCGAGCCCGAGATCCCGCCCAACACCGGCAACATTATCCGCCTTGCGGCGAACACCGGATTTACTCTGCATTTGATCGAACCACTGGGCTTCGAACTGGATGACAAGCAGTTGCGCCGCGCCGGTCTGGATTACCGTGAATGGGCCGACCTGAACCTGCATAACAGCTTCGAAGCATTTAAAAAAGACAGTCAATTCAGTAACTTGTATGCTTTTACCACAAAAGCACGGTGTGTTTACACGAGCGCGCGTTTCGTCCCCGGAGACGCGCTGTTGTTCGGCCCGGAAAGCCGCGGTCTGCCCGATGTCATTCTGAATTCACTGGATGGTGACAAAAAGCTGCGCATCCCGATGGCACCGGGTTCACGCAGTTTAAACCTGGCCAACACGGTTTCGATCGCGGCTTACGAGGCCTGGCGGCAACTAGATTTCGGCTAGCCCGACGGAATGTCCCGGCGGCCCGGGCCAGGTTTGAACAGGCTGAGGATGGCGTTTACTCGCGACCCTGGGGGCGGCTTTCCAGGTCACGCACCGCGTCGCGCGGGTGTTTGCCTTCATAGAGCACGTGGTAAACCTCTTCCAGAATCGGTAACTCGAGCCCGAGTGCCTGCACCTTGCGGTAGATCGCGCCGGAGGCGCGCAAGCCCTCCACGGTCTGCCCGACATCGATTTCCGCCTGGGCAACGCTATTGCCCTTGCCGATGGCAATTCCGAAACGTCGATTGCGACTCTGGTCATCGGTACAGGTCAGGATCAGGTCGCCGAGCCCGGCAAGCCCCATCAGGGTCTCGGGACGGGCGCCCAGATGCTTGCCGAGGCGCATGATTTCAGCGAGACCTCGTGTTATCAGCATCGCGCGAGTATTCGCGCCGAAACCAAGACCGTCCGCCGCACCGACCGCGATCGCGAGAACGTTTTTCAGCGCACCACCGAGTTCGACGCCGATGATATCCTCGGTGGTATAGGCGCGAAAGTGCTGGCTGCGCAGCATTTCGGCAAACTCCGCGGTCGTCGCGGCATCGTCACCGGCGCAGGCAATCGCGGCCGGCATGCCCTTGGCAACCTCGGCCGCAAAGGTCGGGCCGGATATGACGCCATAGTGATTATCGGGCAGGATCTCGATAAAGATTTCGTGCAGCAACCTGCCGCTGTCGGTTTCGAAGCCCTTGCTCGCCCAGAACACCACGACCTCGTCGTCGATCAGGCCTTTCAGCGCGTGGAGTAAATCGGCAAATCCCTTGCTCGGCACCGAGACCAACAACTTCGGTACACCGCGTACCGCGTCATCGAGCGCTGCGATGGGCTGAATATTGTCCGCGAGCGGGTAGCCCGGGAGGTAATCGGTATTTTCGCGCCGCGCGGCGAGGCGCTCGACGTGTTCCGGGTCGTGTCCCCAGAGCCGAACGTCGAGATCGCTACGCGCCAGCTGAATTGCCAGCGCGGTACCCCAGGAGCCCGCACCGAGCACCGCAACCGACTCGGCCATGCCTCTACTGCGCGGTCTCGGGCGCTTCCTGCGCCGCCTGCTGTTCCTTCACGTGCTGCTGGTAAAGCGCATCGAAGTTGACTGGCGAAAGCACCAGCGGCGGGAAGCCACCGCGCATTGACATCTCGGAAATGGCCTCGCGCGCGTAGGGGAACAGCACCGTCATGCACTGACTGCCGAGGAGATAACCCTTCTCGGTATCGTCGAATCCGGTGATCCCGAACAGCCCCGCCTGCTGGACTTCGATTAGAAAAGCGGTCGCATCTTCGTGAGTGACGGTTGCAGTAATCCGCAACACGGCCTCGTAGGTATTCTCACCCACCTTGCCGTGCGTATTATTCAGGTTGATATCAACCTGCGGGTGCCATTTCTCGTAGCTGAAAGTTTCCGGCGAACCGGGCGACTCGAAAGACGAATCCTTCAGATAGATCTTCTGAATCGAGAATTGCTTATTCGTTTCCTGCGCTTCTGCCATATCGATTTACTTCTTGCTTAGGGGTAAATGGGCGTCTTGCCAGGCTGCTAGACCGCCTTTCAGACTGAATACCTTGTCGAAACCGTGCTTGCTCAATTCCTTGCAGGCGAGACCTGCACGTGCACCGGTTTTGCAATAAACCAGCAGGGTCTTGTTCTTGTGCTTTTCCAGCTCGCCGACCCGGGTTGACAGCGCGCTAACCGGGATCTGAATCGCCTTGGCAATCTTGCCGCCCGCTGTTTCCGAGGGTTCGCGTACGTCGACCACGACTACGTCTTCATTGTTCATCAGCTGCACCGCCCCGGCCGGGGTCAGGCTGGCAAAGCGCTGCGTCGCGATTTTCATTTCATTGAAAAAAACCAGCACCAGCAACACGCCGAAAGCCATCACCAGGAACGGATGATTGCCTGCAAATTCAGTAAGTTGATCCAACATAGACCGGCAACAGCAAAAGAGTTAGTGACAGCCCGATTATCGGGACGAGCAGAACAATTCCTGCATCATGCCGATCAGGCGCAAGGTGCGCTCGTCACCGACGCGATAATAAACCTTGTTGGCATCCTTGCGCGACGACAGTATACCCTTATCGCGCAGAATCGCGAGATGTTGCGAGATATTACTTTGCGACGTGCCGACATTTTCGACGATTCCCTGTACACAGACCTCGCGGTCGCCAAGCGTGCACAGGATTTTCAGGCGCAACGGGTGCGACATGGCCTTTAGCGACCGAGATGCTATTTCGATATCGGCCTGGCGCGCCATCAATGGTTCTCGTTTTTGCTCGTCGTCTAGTGCAGAATTCATTTGCGTGACTGTATTATCGAACGTTAATATTAGCCGATGATTATGTTCTTTTACCGCCGAGATGTCCAGATTGCCACGGTTTAACCTTTTGCTGCCGTTACTGCTCGCATCGCTCGCGGTCTCGGGCGTCGCGGGCGCTGCCGACAAGGCGCGAAAAGAGCAGCAGCTCAAGGCGGTTATGCAGCAGATCGATAAACTGAAGCAGGCCATCGACGTCAAGGAGGACAGCAAATCTCGCTACATCAAGCAGCTCAAAGGCATCGAGCGCAAGATCGGCCAGGTCAACCGGAAAATTCGAGACGTCAGCGAGAAAATCTCCTCCACCCAGGCCGAGCTCAAACGTCTGCGCGAGAGCCGCGTCGAACACCAGAAGCGCCTGAGTCGGGAAAATGAATACCTTGCAGAGCAGGTTTACGCCGCGTTCACGCTCGGAAAGCAGGAAAAGGTCAAGCTGTTGTTCTCGCAACAGGATCCCCAGCTGCTGCAGCGTAACCTCGTCTATTACGCGTATTTCTCCAACGCCCGGGTCGAGCTGATCGACTCGGTCAAGCACAGCATCGATCAGATCATCGAGACCGAGTCGCTGATCAAGCAGGCCAGGCTCGACCTGGAGAATAATCGCAGGCTGCTCACCGAGCAGAAAGCCGATCTCGCGCGCGACCGCAACAAGCGACAATCGATTATCGGCTCGCTCGACCAACAATTGAAACAGCAGGGCGGCAACCTGGCGCGCCTGCAGGAAGAAGCCTTACAGCTGCAAAAGCTGATCGATTCGATCCAGGAAATTCTTGACAGCGCACCCGAGGACGAGATTTCGCGCAAGGCCTTCGCCGAACTCAAGGGAAGGCTGGCGTGGCCCGTCGAGGGCAAGGTGCAGCGGCTGTTCGGACGACAAAAACCGCTCTCCAACCTGCGTTGGCAGGGTATCATGATCAATGCCGGCAGCGGCCAGGACGTGCGTGCGGTATCCCATGGGCGGGTCGCGTTCGCCGACTGGCTGCGCGGTTTCGGCAACCTGATCATCATTGATCACGGCAATGCCTACCTGTCGCTTTACGGACACAACGAGTCGCTGTTCAAATCGGCCGGTGAGTGGGTCGAGGCCGGCGACGTGATCGCGAGCGTCGGCAACAGCGGTGGGCGCACCGAGCCCGGGCTTTACTTCGAGATTCGAAAAAAGGGCAAACCGCAGAATCCGACACGCTGGTGCAAGTCCGGAAACCGCTTCGTATCGGGTTGAGCGTGGAATAAAATGTCGCGAAAAACTGCAAAAATTTGCCGTTTGGCGTAGAATTTTCACCCCTTGTCGATAACTTTTATACGCTTCACAACTTCTCGCGCCCCATCTGGTCTACAATTATGAGTCACGGTTGCGACCGACGCGTTTCATCGGAGAATCGAATGCTACACAAACTGCGCACAACCACCCTGTTTTTAAGCGGGATACTGCTCGGCCTGTTCCTCGCGGTTGGTCCCAGTGTCTACGCGCTGAAAGACAGCTCGGAAATCCCGTTCGAAGATCTACAGGCTTTCACCGAGGTCTTTTCCCGGGTCAAGTCCGACTACGTCGAAACGGTCGACGACAAGAAATTGATCGAGGACGCGATTCGCGGCATGTTGAACGGGCTCGACCCGCATTCGGCGTTTTTGAACACCACTGAATTCAGCGATCTGAAAATCGGCACCACCGGCCAGTTCGGCGGGCTCGGCATCGAGGTCGGTATGGAAAACGGCTTCGTCAAGGTCATCTCTCCGATCGACGATACCCCGGCATCACGCGCCGGCATCCAGGCCAGCGACTTGATCATCAAGCTCGACGACAAGTCGGTCAAGGGCATGACCCTGAACGAGGCGGTCAAGATCATGCGCGGCAAGCCGAATACCGACATCGAGCTGACCATCGTTCGCGAAGGTGAACCGGCGCCGTTGGTCATCACCATCACGCGAGAAATCATCCGCGTCAAAAGCGTCAAGAATCGCATGCTCGAGCCCGGCTACGGCTACGTGCGCATCACCAACTTCCAGTCGCGCACGACCACCGACCTGCTCAAGGCAATCTCCGACCTGCAAAAGCGCGAAAAGCTCAAGGGCCTGGTTCTCGACCTGCGCAACAATCCCGGCGGCGTACTCAATGGCGCGGTCGGCGTATCCGACGCGTTCATCGACAGCGGCCTGATCGTCTACACCGAGGGCCGCCTGGACGATTCCAGCCATCGTTACGTCGCGACCCCGGGTGACAGTCTGAACGGCGCGCCACTCGTGGTGCTGATCAATGGCGGCTCGGCCTCGGCCTCGGAAATCGTCGCCGGCGCGGTTCAGGATCACAAGCGCGGCATCATTCTCGGCACCAAGTCATTCGGCAAGGGTTCGGTGCAGACGATACAGGAGCTGCGCAACGGTTCCGCGGTGAAATTGACCACCGCGCGCTACTTCACGCCGAACGGCCGCTCGATCCAGGCAACCGGTATCGAGCCCGACATCAAGCTGAGCACGGTGAAACTGTCGGAGAGCGATGAGAAGTCGAGTTCGACCTACTCGGAGAGAGACCTGCAGGGCCGCCTGACCAATCCGAACGGCGATTCCGACACCGGCGAGGAAGACGATACCGACAAGCTCAGCGACAGCGAAGAACTGGCGCAGACCGACTTCCAGCTGTTCGAGGCTCTGAACCTGCTCAAGGGTTTGCACATCCTCGGCGGTATCGGGAAAAGCTAAGCCCGGTTTATGCGCTGTATCGGGCTGCTGTTGCTGCTCGCATTCGCGGGCACCCTCCAGGCCGAACAGCGTCCGGTGCTATCACTGGTCGTCGACGATCTCGGCTACTCGCTGGAGAACGGGCTCGCCGCGATCGAACTCAATGGCGACCACACCTACGCAATCCTGCCCGGCGCCAACTACAGCCGCAAGCTGGCACGGCGCGCGCACGACCTGCGCAAGGAAGTCATATTGCATTTGCCGATGCAATCGATCCGCTCGACCGCGGCGCATGAGCACAATGCACTAAACGAAGCCATGAATGAAGACGAGCTGACCGCTAACGTGCATTCGCTGCTCGCCGAGATTCCTGGCATCCGCGGTGTCAATAACCACATGGGCAGTCACCTGACCGAGTTCGACTTCTTCATGCGCCCCGTCATGGAAAGCATCCGCGGCTACAACGAGTCGCTCTACTTTCTCGACAGCCGCACGTCGCCGCGCAGCGTCGCGCATGCGCAGGCGCTCGACGCGGGCCTGAACTCGATATCGCGCGACGTGTTCCTCGACAACGAGAGCAATATCGAATCGATACGACTGCAGCTACAGATCTGGCTCGCCACCGCGCGCAATCGCGGATCCGCGATTGCGATCGGCCATCCCCACTCTACAACGCTGGAAGTGTTGCGCGAGGCCCTGCCCGAAGTGGCGGCCGAATTCGACTTCATGCGCATCTCCCGGCTCATCGAGGAGCGCAAGCTGCGCGGCTTTTCCGAAGACTGGAGCGATCTGCAGGCGGTCGCGCAGTAGTAACTATATCGGCGGCTCACTGAAACCGCCGCGGAGCTTCTCGATTCGCTGCGCCAGCGCAAGCGCAATGTCTTCGCGCCACGGCGGAGCAACGATCTGCACCCCGACCGGTAATCCCTCGGCGCTACTGCCGGCGCGCACCGATACGCCGGGCCAGCCCAGCAGGTTGTAAATCTGCATATACCCCCACTGCTCGAAACTATCCGCGTGCGACGCGCGATGCGGGCGCGCGAGCGCAAACGAAACCGGGCACAGGATCGCATCGTGGTCGGCGAAAAATCCGAGCGCGGCACTGCGCGCCGCGTCGATCTCCTCGAGCAACGCCGGTTCGATCCGGTCACCGCCGGCGATCGCGGCGTCGGTCAGGTAGCCGTCAAGCTCGGGGCTGCGCTCGGTAGTAGCGTAGCGCTCCAGCAGGCGCAGGATGTAACCCGCGTTGGTTGCCTCGCGAAAGCGCGCGGTCAGGTCGACCAGTTCGCGGGTGTTCCGCAACCGGTCCTCGAACAGGTTCAATCCGTCTTTACCCAATGCCTCGGCGGTCTCGCCGACGACCCGCTCGATATCCTCCGCCGCGCGGACGACGCCATTATCCGCGTGCCAGGCAATCCGCAATTTGCCGAGGTCGACCTTCGCCGGATCGC
>JBFGQE010000060.1:0-12628 GCA_041564355.1 Gammaproteobacteria bacterium
CAACGTCCACATCGATCATCCGCACGCGGATGACGGAGACGGTAACCGCTAGGCATGCTCTGCGCCGGAGGACTCGTTGTTCGAATTTGAACGGCCGCGTGGTGGTGAGCGCGCGCTACTGGTCCATATCAATTTTCCATTTCAGCCAGATCAGGATGATCTGGCTGAATTCGTTGAACTGGTTCGCTCGGCTGACGTCGTCGATACCGAACTGGTGGTTGGCAGCCGGCAGCAGCCGGATGCGCGAACCTTCATCGGCAAGGGCAAACTGGAGGAACTGGCCGCCTGCGTCAGCGCGCAGGAAATCGAAGTGGCTTTGTTCAATCACGCACTGAGCCCGTCGCAGGAGCGCAATCTCGAGCGTGAACTGAAATGCCGGGTACTCGATCGTACCGGCCTGATACTGGACATCTTCGCGCAGCGGGCGCAGTCTTTCGAAGGCAAGCTGCAGGTTGAACTGGCGCAATTGAAGCACCTGTCGACCCGGCTGGTGCGCGGCTGGACCCACCTGGAACGGCAAAAAGGCGGCATCGGGCTGCGGGGTCCCGGTGAAACGCAGCTGGAAACCGACAGACGCCTGCTCGGCAAGCGCATCAAGTATCTGAATTCCCGCCTTGCGCGGGTAGCCAGGCAGCGCGAGCAGGGCCGCCAGGCGCGCAAGAAAGCAGATATCCCGACAGTATCGCTGGTTGGTTACACCAATGCGGGTAAATCGACGCTGTTCAACACCCTGACCCACGCCGACGCTTACGCGGCGGACCAGTTGTTCGCTACGCTCGATCCAACCTTGCGCAAGCTGCAGCTTTCGGAGCAACAGCGCGTCATCCTGGCCGACACGGTGGGCTTTATTCGCCACTTGCCGCACGACCTGGTGGCCGCGTTTCGCGCGACGCTGGCCGAGACCCGCGAAGCCGATTTGATCCTGCACGTGGTCGATTCATCCGACGATGCCCGGGACGAGAAAATCGAGGCAGTGAACCGGGTATTGCGCGAGGTTGGCGCGGCCGAAGTACCGCAATTGATGATTTACAACAAAATTGATCTATCCGGCTTCAGTCCGCGTACCGATGACGATGAGCAGGGGCGAGCCTGGCGCGTGTGGGTTTCGGCCCGGGACGCGTTGGGGATCGAGGAACTGACCGCCGTTTTGCAGGCACGGTTTTGTGCCGAGGAGCTGGGTTGCGAGCTAACGCTGCAGCCCAGAGAAGGCGATATCAGGGCGTTTTTGTTCGAACAGGGTGCAATCGAGGCCGAGGAATTTGCCGAAAATGGCGAGATACACTTGAAATTGCGCCTTTCGCCCGCACTTTTGAAACGTTTGATACGCCGTTACGACGTGGCGCGCGATCGCTTCGAGATGCTAGCGGACCCGCTTGCAGGGGCAGCCTGAAAGCCATTACAATCCGCACTCTTTGAGTGTCGCGTCCCTAACTCACTTTCTGTATTCGGAGTAAACTATGCCCTGGAACGAACCAGGTAAAGACAAAGATCCCTGGGGTCAGCGTAACAACGACGGTCCCCCGGATCTCGACGAACTGTTCAAGAACCTGAAAGACAAGTTCGGCGGCATGCTCGGCGGCGGTGGCAAGGGCAAGATCCCGCGTGTGCCCGGCGGCTCCGGCAACGTCCGAGGTATGGTTACCTTCGTGGTGATCGCCTTGTTGATCGGCTGGGCATTGACCGGGATCTACATCGTCGACGAAGGCTGGCGCGGCGTCGAAACCCGTTTCGGTGAACGCACCGTGGTGACCCAGGCCGGCCCGCACTGGCACATTCCATACCCGATCGAGGACGTCGAGCTGATCGACGTATCCAGCATCCGCACCGCGCGCAAGAACTCGAAAATGCTGACCAGCGACGAAAATATCGTCGTGATGAGCATCGAGATCCAGTACAACGTCAAGGATGCGCAGGATTTCGCGTTCGAGGTCTTCGACCCGGACCTGACCCTGGAGCAAACCGCGGAAACCGCGATTCGCGAGGTCGTCGGCAACAACGATATGGACTTGATCATCACCGAGGGCCGCGAGGTCGTCGGCAGCGCGACCAAGGAAATCATGCAGCAGATCCTGGATTACTATAAGACCGGGATTAACGTGGTGACCGTCAACATGGACGAGGCGCAGCCGCCGGAAGAAGTGCAGGACGCGTTCGAGGACGCGATCAAGGCGCGCGAGGACGAGCAGCGCATCATCAACGAGGCGAATGCCTACCGCAACGACATCGTGCCGAAGGCGCGCGGTGAAGGCCAGGGGCTGCTGGAACAGGCGGAAGCGTACAAGACGAGGGTGACTAAATCCGCGGAAGGTGAAACCAGCCGTTTTACCCAGCTGCTGGCCGAATACCAGCGGGCCCCGGAGGTGACGCGCGAGCGGCTTTATATCGACACGCTGGAATCGGTCATGGGGCGTACGCCGAAGGTGATGATCGACGTCGAAAAAGGCAATAACCTGATGTTCCTGCCGTTGGACCAGCTGATCTCGGGCGGCTCGGGGGGAAGCAGTTCGCTGCAGGGGCTCGGCGGCAATACCAGCGACAGCAAGTCGCTGATCGACGAATTCAAACGCAACGTTTCGCGCACTCGCGAACGGGAGACACGGCAATGACCAGTAATTTGCGTTTCGGTTTAATCCTGATCGGTGTGGTCGCCGTGATCGTTTACATGGCGAGCTTTATCGTTCACGAGCGCGAACTGGCGATCAAGTTCAAGCTCGGTGAAATCGTCGAGGCGGACTACGAGCCCGGCCTTTATTTCCAGATCCCGATCATCAACAACGTGGTCAAGTACGATAGCCGGATCCTGACCATGGATACGCCGTCGGAGCGCTACCTGACGGCGGAAAAAAAGAACGTCATCGTCAATGCCTACGCCAAGTGGCGCATCGTCGACCCGAAGACTTTTTATACCTCGACCGGCGGCGACCAGCGTGTCGCAATCGCGCGCATGTCGTCGATCATCAACAACGAGCTCAAGGGCAAGATCGCGTCCAAGACGATGCGCGAAGTTATCTCCGGCGAGCGTGCGACGATTATGCAGGAAGTGACCGACAAGGCCGGGGTCAAGATCGAAGACCTCGGTATCCAGTTGATCGACGTGCGCGTGAAAAAGGTGGAGTTGCCGGACAACGTCAGTAACAACGTTTACCGGCGGATGGCGACAGAGCGCCAGACCGTGGCGAAGGAATTCCGCTCCCGCGGTGAAGAGCAGGCCAAGCAGATCCGTGCCAACGCGGATCGCCAACGCGAGGAACTGCTCGCCGAGGCTTACCGCAAATCCGAGGAAATCCGAGGTGAGGGCGACGCGGCCGCGGCCAAAACCTACGCCGACGCGTATAACCGGGATCGGGAATTCTACTCTTTCTACCGCAGCCTGAAGGCTTACGAACAGAGCTTCGGCAACAACCAGGATATTATCCTGTTGAGCCCCGAATCGGATTTTTTCAAGTATTTCAAGGAATCCAAGCGCTAGCACTCGGGCCGAGGTGAAACAAAACAAGCGGGCGTCCTGTCGCCCGTTTTTTGTGGGGGAGCTATGAACTGGGCAGATTTGTGGGCAGCGCTGGCGCTGGTTATGGTGCTTGAAGGTCTGATACCCTTCTTCAGTCCCCGGGGTTACAAGAGCATGGTTGAACAAATGGCCGCGATGTCGGAACAGGTGCTGCGCAACACGGGCCTCGGCCTGATGCTGGGCGGACTGCTGTTGCTCTACCTGGTGCGGAGCTGACGTAAATGGGCGGTTCCGATCAGCGCTGGCTGCTGCCTGACGGCGTTCAGGAAACTCTGCCGCCCGACGCACTCGCGGTGGAGTCCCTGCGTCGCAACATCCTGCAAACCTACCATCGCTGGGGCTACGATCTGGTCATGCCGGCGATGATCGAGTATATGGAATCGTTGCTGACCGGCACGGCGCATGCGCTCGATCGGCAAACCTTCGCGCTGGTCGATCAGCTCTCCGGGCGGCAGATGGGCGTGCGCTCCGACATGACCCCGCAGGTCGCGCGAATCGATGCACACCTGCTGGCGGATAACGCGCGCGAGCATCGCGTGTCGAGGCTGTGCTATTGTGGCCACCTGCTGCATGCGATCGGCGAGGGTATTACCTCGAGCCGCACGCCGCTGCAAATCGGTGCCGAGATTTTCGGCAGCGCCTCGATCGGCGCGGACGTCGAGGTCGTCAGCTTGATGATTACGACCCTGCACGAGGCCGGGCTCGCCAACGTCGCGATCGATCTCGGTCATGTCGGCGTGTTTCGCAACCTGGTGCGCGATTCCGGGCTCGACGCGGAGCAGGAAAATCGCCTGTTCGACATGCTGCAGCGCAAGTCCATTCCGGATTTGCGGGCCTACCTGCAGGAGCTGTCGCTGGGATCACGCAAACGCGAACAAATTTGTCAGCTGGCGCTGTTGAACGGTGACATCGGGGTGATCGACGAGGCGCGCGAATGCTACTCCGATGCGCCGCCCAACGTCATCAGCACGCTCGACGATTTACGCTCGGTGGCCCAGTCGTTGCAGTCGCTATATCCCGATACCCCGGTGCATTGCGACCTGTCGGAACTACGCGGTTACAGTTATCACACCGGCCTCGTGTTCGCCGCGTTCCTGCCCGGACAGGGCATCGAAATTGCGCGCGGCGGACGCTACGACGATGTCGGCAGCGTGTTCGGCAACGCCCGTCCGGCCACCGGATTCAGCGCGGACCTGTTGAACCTGTACCAGCTCGGCGGGCGGAGCGGCGAGCAGCAGAGTGGCATTCTCGCGCCCGACGACGCGGATCCGGCGCTGCAGCAGTCGATTCGTCAACTGCGCGCCGCGGGGGAGCGGGTATTAGTCGATTTCAGCAACGGCAAGAGCGGCCCGGCCGAACAGCGTTGCGATCGCCGACTGGTGAAACAGGACGACGACTGGGTCGTCACCGAGGTAGCGAAGTAAATGGCGAAAACGGTAGTCGTGATCGGAACCCAGTGGGGCGACGAGGGAAAAGGCAAGATCGTGGACCTGCTGACCGAGCGGGCAACCGCCGTGGTGCGTTTCCAGGGCGGGCATAACGCCGGCCATACGCTGGTCATTGACGGGCACAAGACCGTGCTTCACCTGATTCCATCGGGCGTATTGCGCGAGGGCGTGCGCTGCCTGATCGGTAACGGCGTCGTGCTGTCGCCGGAGGCATTGCTCAGGGAACTCGAACAACTCGAGGCCAGCGGCGTGCCGGCGCGCGAGCGCATCGTGATCAGCGATGCCTGCCCGTTGATTCTGCCTTACCACATCGCTCTGGACCAGGCGCGGGAAGCGGCGCGCGGCAGCAAGGCGATCGGCACGACCGGCCGCGGCATCGGCCCCTGTTACGAGGACAAGGCCGCGCGGCGCGGTATCCGCGTCGGCGAAATGCTCGACGAGGATCATTTTACCGCGCGTCTCGCCGAGGTGCTCGAGTATCACAATTTCGCGCTCGAGCATTATTTCAAGGTAGCGCCGCTGGATTATCGGCAATTGCTGGACGAGGGGCTCGCGCAGGCGGAGCAGATGCGCGGCATGGTGGATGACGTCGCCGCTATTTTGCATGACCTGATCGCGCGGGAGCAGCCGATCATGTTCGAAGGCGCGCAGGGCGCGATGCTGGATATCGATCACGGCACCTATCCCTACGTGACTTCGTCGAATACCACCGCCGGCGGCGCGGCGACGGGTTCCGGCGTCGGTCCACGCGACCTCGACTACATCGTCGGAATCGTCAAGGCCTATGCGACGCGGGTCGGGGCGGGTCCTTTTCCGACCGAACTCGAAGACGCCGATGGGGACCACATGGGTGAACGTGGGCACGAATTCGGCGCCACTACCGGGCGGAAGCGCCGCTGCGGCTGGCTCGACCTGGTGGCATTGAAGCGATCGCTGCAGCTCAATTCGGTTAGCGGACTATGCATCACCAAGCTCGACGTGCTCGATGGCCTCGACACGCTGAAACTCGCGGTCGCTTATCGCTACCGGGGTGCCGAAATCGGGATCCCGCCCGCCGGTGCCGACCGCTTCGCCGAATGCGAACCGGTTTATCTCGACATGCCCGGCTGGCAGCAATCGACGGTCGGGCTGAAATCCTGGGACGAACTGCCCGGCGCGGCGATCGACTACCTGAAAAAAATCGAGGAAATTTGCGGGGTGCCGATCGATATCGTGTCTACCGGGCCCGATCGCGATGAAACCATCGTGCTGCGTCACCCGTTTGCGGACTAGTTTTTTGCCATTGGGCCGATTTAACGTCTAAAATCGCTGTTACCACCAGCCAGGGCGACTCACCGATGATACGACGGACAGGCACCATGCAATGGATCAGGCAACTGGCCGTCCTCGTCATACTGCTCGGGTCCGGCAAATTGAACGCCAGCGACGAGCTGTGGCAGGCCGTCGATATTGAAGAGCGCGGCTCTGGCGCGGCGTCTAAAATCTATCGCGCCGATGATGGCGCGCTGCGTGCCAGCCTCGCACGGGCGCCGCACGAGAGCTCGGGCGATGACTCTGTCGTGATCCAGCTGCCTCAGGCGGACGGCAGCCTGGGTCGCTTTTCGGTCGTCGAATCGCCGATAATGCAGCCTGGTCTGGCAGCCGATTTTCCCGAAATCAAAACCTACAAGCTGCGCGGAATCGATGATCCGAGTGTGACCGGCCGCGCGGATATTTCGCCGCGTGGTTTCCACGCGATGCTCATCGGCGCTCAGGGCAGGCTGTTCATCGATCCGAAACAGGCCGGTCCGGCCCCTGTGCTTTACCAGGCGCGCAAGACTCGCAGCGCTTCGACGCAGGGGTTTCAATGCGGCGTCGAGAGTTTCGACCCGATGCATCGCAGCGGCAATATCGGTGCTCGCCAGTCCGCGGCGCGTATGCCAGGGGTGCTGCTCGAGTATCGTCTCGCCGTTTCGGCCACCGAAGAATATGTTGACGCGGTAGGCGATCCCGGAGATACGGCGAATGCGCAAGCGGCAATCGTCACCGCGATCAATCGGGTCAACGAAATTTACGAACGTGATCTTGGAATTCGCCTGTCGCTGGTCATGAATAATCAAAATCTGATCGAACCGGTCGGCGGCGGTATTTTTACCAATAACAATGCGTTTACCATGTTTGCCGAGAATCAGTCCTGGATCGATGCCCAGATCGGCTCCGGTAATTACGATATCGGTCACGTGTTCAGCACCGGTGGAGGCGGGCTCGCTTTCCTCGGCTCGGTCTGCGATAACCCAAACAAGGCCAAGGGCGTGAGCGGTCAGCCGACACCGCTGGGCGACCCCTTCCACATCGATTTCGTCGCTCATGAAATCGGCCACCAGTTCAACGCCGACCACAGCTTCAACGGCACCACCCTCAGTTGCGGGAGCGGCAACCGTAACGCCGCCACTGCGTTCGAGCCCGGCAGCGGCTCGACCATCATGGCTTACGCGGGAATCTGCGGCGTCGAGGATTTACAAATCAACTCCGACGCGACTTTCCATGCCGGCAGCATCGGCCAGATCGATACCTTCGCCAACGCGATCATCAACCCGCCAGTCTGCGGCACCACGATCGCGACCATGCCGGCAATGAACACGGATCCGAGCATCACGGTGCCGCAAATCGACGCCACGATTCCGGTCAAGACCGCCTTCGCGCTCGACGCGTCCGCCGCGGATGCCGATGTGCCGGCACAGACGCTACTCTACCAGTGGGACCAGATAGATGCCGGCGACCCGACCGACGCAGTTTCGTTCGGCACCGACAAGGGCAACAACCCGCTGTTTCGAAGCTATCCGCCGCAGCTGACGTCGCGCCGTGATTTTCCGGCCCTCGGAACCCAGGTCGGCAATAATTTCGACGACGCCGAAGTCGTGCCCTGTAACGCGCGCGCACTCGATTTTCGCCTGACCGTGCGCGATCAGGCCAGCGGCCAGGTGGTCGACGACGTACGGGTCACGACCACGACCTCGGCCGGCCCGTTCCGGATCACCAATTACGCGACGCCGCAGACCATTGTGGTCAACAGCAATAACGCGACCTTGACCTGGGACCGCGCCAACACCGATCTTCCGCCGGTCAGTTGCCCGACGGTCGATATAGACCTGCTGACCTTCAGCGATCCGTTTTACACGCAGTACTCGGTGCACAACCTGATGACCGGGGTCACCAATAACAACAGCCAGCTGGTCAGTTTTCCTGACACGACGCTCGATCATCCGCGAGCCCGCTTTCGCATCCGCTGCAGCAACAATATTTTTTACGATATTTCCGATGCCGATCTGGTTATCGAAGGCACCGGGGCAACCCAATACACCGACACCGACTTCACCACTTTTTTCAACAACGGCGGCACCGTCGGCGGCAGCGATCCGGCCTGCGGCACGCCGGCCGTGATCACCACGCCGCAGGCCGGCAGCCGCGGCGATTCGGGCGCGTTCGATTACTGGTGGCTGCTGTTGCTCGGCGGGCTCGCCGGTATACGCTGGCGTTTTCGCGCTTAAGGATTGCAGTGGGTCTTGATGATCGCGTTGTACTGCAGCGCGTAGCTGCGCGCTTTTTGCATCAGGCGCAGGTGTTCGTCGCTGCGCACGACGTCGGATATGCCCTCGATCAACTGCACCCCGCAGGCCTGTTCGTAACGCAGCGTGTCTTCCTTGCGAATGCCGGGCAGGGTTACCGAGCGCGTCGCGAGCCCGAGCAGGCGTAAATCTTTTTGTCGAATCGCTTCGTTGGCGTCCGCCTGCGGGTCGGCCGAATCCAGCCACTGCAGTTTCTGCACGTAAGGATCGATCGGTTTGGAAGTCGACGCGCAGGCGCCGAACAGAGTGCTTAACAGGGTGAGTAAAACCGGGTATTTCATGGCTGATTCGTCGCGACTATCCCGATAGGTCGGCTTGCGGTGGTGCCCAGGGGGAGACTTGAACTCCCACGACCTTACGGCCACTAGCACCTGAAGCTAGCGCGTCTACCAATTCCGCCACCTGGGCATGGCGCGGGAATATACACCACCTGGTAGTTAAGGGGCAAATGTTTCTATATACTCGCGCCGTTGAATCGGATCACCTATGTCCAAAAAGCCAGGCAAGACCCCAAAAGACCCCCATCATCGTCGCGAAAGCGCCAATTATGACCAACCTATCGCCAGCCGCGAGTACCTGCTCGAACTGATCCAGGCACAGCAGGTGCCGTTGCCGCAGGAGCACATCGCCGCGGAACTGGGTTACACCGACGACACGTCGCTGGAAGCGTTGCGGCGGCGCCTGCAGGCGATGGTGCGCGACGGGCAGTTGTTCCGCAACCGGCGAGGCGGCTACCTCAGTTTCGATCATATGGACTTGATCAAGGGTATCGTGCAATCACACCCGGACGGGTTTGGTTTCGTCCGCCCCGATGGCGGCGGCAAGGATGTATTCCTGCCCGCGCGGGAGATGCGTACCCTGATGAACGGTGACCGGGTCGCGGTCAAGATTGCGAATTTCGATGCGCAGCGCGGACGCGCCGAGGGCGCACTGGTCTCGGTGCTCGCGCGCGCGCATGAAACCGTGGTCGGACGATATTACCGCGAGAGCGGAATCGAGTTTGTCGTGCCGGACGACAAACGCCTGGTACAGGACGTTTTACTCAACCGTGAATTCGGCCACTCGGCGACGCCGGGTGATATCGTGCTGGCGCGGATTACCGAGTACCCGTCGCACCACAGCCAGCCGGTCGGCCTGATCGAGCAGGTGCTCGGGCAGGAGAACGCGCCCGGCATGGAAGTCACCATCGCGTTGAACACGCACCATATTCCGCACCTCTGGCCCGACGACGTGCTGCACGTGGTGCGCGATATGCCTGACCGCGTCGGCGCAAAGGAGCGCCGGCATCGCCGAGATCTGCGCCAGATGAATTTCGTCACCATCGACGGCATCGACGCGCGTGACTACGACGACGCGGTGTATTGCGAAGCACGGGACAATGGCTTCAGGCTGTACGTCGCGATTGCCGATGTCGCGCATTATGTCGGCGTCGACACGCCGCTGGATGTCGAGGCGACCCGACGCGGCACGTCGGTTTACTTTCCCGGGGAGGTCGTGCCGATGTTACCGGAGGCCCTGTCCAACGGCTTGTGTTCGTTGAAACCGGACGTCGACCGGCTCGTGCTGGTCTGTCAGATGGAAATCAACCAGCAGGGCACGATCAAGCAATACGAATTCTTCGAGGCGGTGATCCATTCCAGCGCGCGCCTGGTCTACGACGACGTCGCCGCGGTGCTGTTCGGCGGGGTAAAACCGGATCGGCAGCCGCTGGCGCGATTGCGCGGCGATCTCGAACCGCTGCGCCAGGTTTACCGCGCATTGTCGAAGGCGCGGCGAAGACGCCACGCGATCGAATTCGAAACCCGCGAGGTCATCTTCAAGTACAACGAGGAACGCAAGATCGAAGCGATCCTGCCGTATCGACGCAACCAGGCCCACCAGTTGATCGAGGAATGCATGATCGCGGCGAATATTTGCGCCGCGCGGTATTTGAAAAAGCAGAAAATTCCGACCCTGTATCGCATCCACGAGGGACCGAACCCGGACAAGCTACCGAACCTGCAGGAGTTTCTCGCCAGCTTCGGCATCGCCTTCGGCAGCCAGTCGCCGACCCCGCCGGATTACGCGAAGATTGTCGAGCAGGCGCGCGAGCGGCCCGAGTCGGAAATGATCCAGACGGTCGTATTGCGTTCGCTACTGCAGGCAAGCTACAGCCCCAATCCGAAGATCGGGCACTTCGGGCTCGCGTTGAGGGATTACGCCCATTTCACCTCGCCGATACGGCGCTATCCGGACCTGCTGGTACACCGCGCGATCAAGCACCTGCTGCGCGAGAGCAAGGCTTCCGGCTTCGGCTACGATCTGGCGAAGATGACCGGCCTCGGCGAATCCTGCTCGCGTTACGAGCGACGTGCCGAGGATGCCACGCGCGACGCAGCGGACTGGCTCAAGTGCGAGTACCTGCAAAAACACATCGGTGAACAGTTCGACGGCATCGTCACCGGGGTCACCAACTTTGGCCTGTTCGTGCAGCTCGACGATCTGCTGGTCGACGGGCTGGTACATGTCACCGCGCTGAAGCGCGATTACTACCAGTTCGATCCGGCGCAGCATCGCCTGGTCGGCGAAATGAGCGGGCGTCATTACCGTCTCGGCGACAGGCTCCAGGTCAAGGTCGCGCGGGTCGACATGGAAGAGCGCAAGATCGACTTCGACCTGGTCGACAAGGAAGACGCGCCAGCTTCGATCAGGCCGAGGCGCAGGAAAAAGAAACGAAAGTCGCGATGAGCGAGGACCGGGTCCACGGTATCCATGCGATCGCGCGCCGACTGCAGGCGGCGCCCGAGGACTGCGAGGAGCTGGTTTGCATCGAACCGCGCAACCCGCGCATCCTGCAATTGATCGATCGAGCGCGCGCTGCCGGGGTCCGGGTACGATTCGAGGACCGGGACGAAATTACGCGACTGGCACAAACCGACAAGCACCAGGGATGCCTGCTGATCGGTCGTGACTCCGGGCCGACGGCTGATTTCGAAAGCTGCCTGCAGTCAATCGGTCCGGAGACGCTGTTGCTGGTGCTCGACGGGGTGCAAGACCCGCATAATCTTGGCGCCTGCCTGCGCACCGCCGACGCCTGTGCGGTCGATGCGGTGATTATTCCGAAAGACCGCTCGGCAAAGCTCAACGCGACCGTGCGCAAGGTCGCCGCGGGTGGCGCCGAATCCGTGCCGCTGATCGAGGTAACCAATCTGGCGCGCTGCCTGAAGGATTTGAAACAGGCCGGGGTCTGGGTTTACGGCACCAGCGAGGACGCAGATACCAGTCTTTATGCGCATACCTATGCCGGGCCCGTGGCGCTGATCATGGGCGCGGAAGGCGCCGGACTGCGGCGATTGACGCGCGAAGCCTGCGATCACCTGGTCAGCCTGCCGATGCGCGGTCGAGTCGAGAGTCTCAACGTGTCGGTAGCCGCGGGCGTCTGCCTGTACGAAATCCGCCGCGCGCGCGAGGCGAAGTAGGCCGCGGGAGAGTTTCACGTCGGGTCGCGGGGAACGCGGTGTGCGCCGAGATAAAGCTGGATGGTTGCGACGGCGCGGGGACCGCTGGATTACGAATTTGCCGGGTGAATTAATCGGCCCGGGTTTATTGCAGTCGGCGGTGCGCTCCGGTACAATCCGCGCTCCCTGATCGGGCGCCGCCAGTGCGGTCATCCGGTTACTCCTTGCTCCACAGGCAATGACCTGGGGGCTTTAATCCGAGAGGAGAACAATGAGACATTACGAAATCGTGTTTCTGGTCCACCCTGACCAGAGCGAGCAGGTGCCCGCGATGGTGGAACGCTATCGCAACCTGATTACCGGTTCCGGCGGCAACGTCCACCGCGAAGAAGACTGGGGTCGCCGTCAGCTCGAGTTTCCGATCAAGAAAATTCACAAGGCACACTACGTATTGATGAACATCGAGTGCGGCAAGGACGTGCTCGAAGAGCTCGAGTCCGCGTTCCGCTTCAACGACGCGGTGTTGCGCCACCTGACGCTGACCTGCAAATCGGCGGTTACCGAAAAGTCGGCAATGATGAAAGAGGTCGAACGCGAAGAGTCTGCCAAGTCTACCGAGCGCAAGCCTGC
>JBFGQE010000061.1:0-12568 GCA_041564355.1 Gammaproteobacteria bacterium
ATATTGTCATGATCCAGTTGCGCGACGATTTCCGCTTCGTGCAGCCAGTGACTAATGCGGTCGCGTTCGACATCCTCGTCCGGATGCAAGGTCATCACCTTCAGCGCCACCCGGTTGTGCGTGCGCGTGTCGGTTGCCTCGTAGACCACGGCGGTGGACCCCTTCGCAATTTTCCTGAGCAGCCGGTAGTTACCGATCGTCGGTGTCTCGGGCTCCGAGATCGGCAGCGTCTTGCCGAGCTTCAGCAACAGCGCACGTTGCTCGCGAATCTCCTCGATGCGGGTAACGAAATCGCTCAGACCCGGATCATATCGCGATAGCCAGTGATACAGGTTGAGCGCGCTCGCCCAGTGCTTGTTCGATTCGAGCAGCATGCCGAGCTCGTACCCGACCTCGAGCAGTTCGTCACTATACGGGCATTGCTTGAGCAGTATCAGCGCGGTTTTCAGATCGTTTTGCTGAATACTGTCGCGGATATCGGAAAGCAGCACCGGTTCCCGTGACAGGCGGCCGCTGGTGACGAAGCCCCGGTAAAGATCCAGGCCCCAGAAGACCAGCGAGGTCAGCAACATGATCAGCGCGGGAAACATCAACGGCAGAAATACCCGCGCGAAAACGGCCAGCGTAATCTCGAGCATGAGCAGGCCGAAAAGGATCAGAATCACGCTGAGGAGCGACACCACGGTGGTTGGCGAGCGCGTGAAGCGATGCACGTAGTAGGCGAGGATCGGGCCGTAAACCAGCAGCAGGCTCCAATGCGGTGCAACGCGAATCGAACCCACCGTAACCAGCTCGCGGTCGACCGGCTGAAGATCGAGTATGTAGCGAAACAGATTGTATTCGAATTCACCAACCGTCCCGGTCAGGCTCAACAGGTAGCTGACCGTTAACAGTATCGCGGTGAGGCCGAATTGCCAGGCCCTGGACTTGAAACTAAACAATGCTGGTAAGACGCCGAACGAGTAAGACCGGGATCATGCGATAGATCGGGAATCGACGCAATCCCGTCTAGATGCGACATCCGCGCCCGGCGGTGCTGGACAGCCGGTGGCGTTTCCTTATCATGACTGCACGACTCCAGGTGCGTGCCTGCACGATAATCGGGAAACTCGTGAGAATCGAGTGCTGCCCCCGCAACGGTAATGAGGCCGGGTATCCGCCTCCAAGTCCGGAGACCGGCCTGGAATTGATATAACAAGACCAGAATTACGGGTGGTAATTCTCACAGCTTGTCGCGGTATTCAATTTCTCGCCAACTGTGTGTGTCTCTCCTGTTACGAGGGCTAACACATGAAATCCATCGCTCCTGCGATCCTGGGCGCAAGCCTGTTGCTGCAAGCCGGCGCTGCCGGCGCCGAGCTGGGTCCGATCGTAATCACGCCGACGCGCACCGCACAGACGGAAAACACGTCCAGCGCAACGGTCTACGTCGTCACCCGTGCCGAAATCGAGGTCAGCAACGCGACCACCACGAGCCAGCTGCTGCGCGGCATACCCGGCGTGCAACTCGACGACCTGTTTGGCAACGGTACCGAGGTAACCGTCAGCGTGCGCGGTTTTTCCTCGACCGCGAACGCGAACACGCTGGTGCTGGTCAATGGCCGACGTCTCAATCACAGCGACACCGCGTCGCCAGACCTGCACCATATTTTTCCCAAAGACATCGAACGCATCGAGGTGCTGGTCGGCAGCGCGGGCAGCCTGTACGGCGACCAGGCGGTCGGCGGGGTGATCAATATCATTACCCGGGGCACCGAGCATAATCGGCACGAGATCAGTAGCCGCGTCGGCAGCTACGATTATCGCGGCATCCAGGTCAATTCATCCCGACGCCTGAGCGACGAGTTAAGCTACCGCTTGTCTGCGGAGACCTTCGACACTGATCACTACCGTGATAACAACGCCGAAGAAAACACCAATTTCAGCGGCCTGCTCGATTACGTCGTCGATGGTGATTACCGTGTGTACCTCGAGGTACAGGAAATACGCGACGACCTGGAGCTACCCGGCGCGTTGATCGAAACCGAACTCGACGAGGATCGCAAGCAGAACAACGCAGGCTTCGACGAAGATTTCCTCAACGAGGACACCAGCGTCAGGCGTATCGGTTACGAGCGCAGTTTCTCTGCACAGCGCTTCACTATCGATGCGACCCGGCGCGAAACCGACGCCGATGTGCTGCAAAGCTTCCGCGACAATCCGAGCCCCGAAGCCGGTTTTGTCAAACGGGAAAATAGCAGCATCAATCCGAAACTGGCCGGAACGTTAAACGCGGGTTACAGCGTGCCTTACGTGGTCGGTATCGACCTCGAAGAAACCGATTTCGATCTCGAAATTCCATTTGATTTCTTCGGCCCAGGGGTTACCACGGCAAGCAACGAGCAACGAACCGAGAGCCTGTACTTTCAGCTGAATCCCAACCTCACCGAAAGTCTGCAACTGACTTTCGGCATGCGCGACTCCAGCGTCGAAAACGATATGACCGACGGCTTTTCGTTTCCGAGCGGGATCGAAGTCGATGACGATGTTACGGTGACCGAACTTGGCCTGGCCTACCGGGTCGATAAGCAGACACGAATAACGGCGCGCCTGGACGAAAATTTCCGCTTCGCCAAGGTTAACGAACTCGCGCAGGCGGCGCCGAATGTAATTCTGGATACCCAGACCGGGGAGTCCCTCGAGTTCGGCATCGATCTGGTCCGCGGCGACCAGCAGCTAATCGCGTCGATTTATCGTCTCGACCTGGAGGATGAAATCGAGTTCGATCCCAATGCCGGGCTATTCGGTGAAAACGTCAATCTCGATAAAACGCGTCGAGACGGCATTACGCTGTCATGGCTGAGCCAGCTGAGCACCGACTTCGCGCTGCGCACCGATATCGGGCTCGTCGACGCAACTTTCGAATCGGGTTCTTTCGACGGTAACGAGATTTCCGGCGTATCCGACGAGATTGCCAGACTGCGTGGCGATTACCGAATCAACGACTATTTCTCGACCTTCGTCGAATGGCATTACCGCTCACCACGCTACGCCCAGGGCGACAATGCCAATGATTTTGGTAGACTGGATTCGATTACGGTAATCAACGCGGGCCTCGGTTACGCCTACAAGGCCTGGCAGGTCAGGTTCAGAATCAACAACCTGGCCGACGAGGAATACGCCGAATTCGTCACCAATAACGGTTTGGCCGCCTTTCAACCGAGCCCCGAGCGTAACGTCAGCCTGATTGCAGGGTATACTTTCGAATAATGGGCAATCGATTATCAAAACTGATCACGCGCACCGGCGACGAGGGCACCACCGGCATGGCGGACGGTACCCGGCGCGCGAAGCACGATGCGCGCGTGTGCTGCCTCGGCGAGGTCGACGAATTGAACGCGGCGATCGGCGTCGCGATCAGCCTGCTCGAAGATGGCCCGGTGCAGCAACTGTTGTTTGCGATTCAACATGATCTGTTCGACGTCGGTGCCGAACTGTGCCAGCCGGGCAAGCAGCTGATCACCGAGGCCTACATCGACGGCCTGGAAGACAGCGTGGCCAAATTGAACGACAGCCTGCCGCCGCTCAAGGAATTTATCTTGCCGGGCGGTTCCACCGCCGTCGCCAGCCTGCAGCTGGCGCGCGCGATCTGCCGCCGCAGCGAGCGCGCGCTGGTCGCGCTGAACCAGGCCGAAGTCGTCAATCCCCTGACCCGGCAATACTTCAATCGCCTGTCGGACCTGCTGTTCGTGCTCGCCCGCACGCAGTCCCGCGAAGAGGATTGCGGGGAAGTCTACTGGAATTCGAAGTACTCTCGACTCAATCGCGACGCCTAGCGTCGCAATTCTACCGTGACGCGCCGGTTCGCCGCGTGGACGCGATCCTCGTTACCCCGCTTCAGCGGCCTGACTTCACCAAAATAATCGACCCGCAGCAGCGCCGGATCGATACCCTGCGCGATCAACAGCTCGTAGACGTACCACGCGCGGCGTTCGGACAACCCCTCGTTGTAGCAGGTCGGGCCGGTCTTGTCGGCGTGGCCGGTGACTACAATCTCGGAGATCGCGTCGTCGACGTCGAGGTAGGCGAGCATGCGACGCAGCGCCCTTTGCTCCTCGCCGATTTCGGGGAACTCCTGGTCCGCTTCGAAGCGGATACTGCTTACCCGCACGTCGGCAAAATTGTCGTGATACAGCCGTGCGCTGCAACGCGCGAATTCCTCTTCGGCGGGGCCGAAACGCACGGTTGACGCCGATGCGATAAACGGTTGCTCGGTGTAAAACAGAAAGCCGGGCTGGTAGCCGCGGCGCAGCGCCTCGTAGGTGCGCTCGGCGATATCGCCGGGTAGATCGGACAAGGACCGCGCGCCGGTGATTTCGAGGCGAGCCAGAACGGCGCGCGTCTGCTGCCCGTTCCAGCCGGTGGTTTCCGAACGCAGCTCGACATTGGTCCCGCGCGCAAACCGATGCCGGGTCTCGACCTCTAGGTGCAACGGGCGGGCGGCCTCGCGACGGAATACGAGCTTGCCGAAACGGGGGATAACGTGCTCCATGCGGCACAGCGTCGGGTCCTCGTGGGTCATCTCCCAGCTCGACGCTTCCATCGCTGCGACGTAACGCAGGGGCGAGGCCGCGTCGAGGCGAAAACTGAACAGGGTAATGAACAGGGCTGTTAAACAACGCCGCATGGATTGCTACCGGAATACCAGATTTCACCCTGTATCGGCCGCTCGATCCGTCTCTTTAATTCGATTCCGCGCGCAAAAAGTCGAGCAACAACCGGGTAAAAGATTCGGGCTGCTCGGCATGCAGCCAATGACCGGCATCGGCCAGCGTCGCGACTTCGACGTCGGTAAAATGCCGTTCGATAACCTCGATTTCGGCAGCGCCGATATAATCCGACTTGTCACCCCGGATAAACAGGGTCGGAATTTCGATCCGCCAGTCGCCCGGCATATCGAAGCCGGTCAACCAGTCCATGTCGCGCTGAATGACCTCCCAGTTTACTCGCCAGCGCCAGTGGTCTCCCTCGCGAGCAAGATTCTGCAGCAGAAACGCGCGCAACGGATCTTCCGGGATATGCTGGCGCAGTCGATGATCAGCCTGAACCCGGGATTCGACGCTATCCAGCGGCAGCGCCATGATCGGATCGATCAGATCATCGTAGTGATGCGCGTAGGCAACCGGGGCGATGTCGGCGACGACCAGACGCGTCACGAGATCAGGTCGATCGACCGTGAGGCGCATCGCGACCTTGCCACCCATGCTGTGGCCGAGAAAGCGACCGGGCTCGACATCCGTCGCATCGAGCAACTCGGCAACGTCGGCGGCCATCGCCGGGTAATTCATTTCGTCGGCATGAAACGATTGTCCGTGATTACGCAGATCGATGGCGATTACGCGAAAATGCGGCGCCAGCATGCGCGCATGCGAAACCCAGTTTTTTCCCGAACCGAAGAGACCGTGCAGAATTACCAGTGGCGGGCCATCACCGAAGGTCGTGTAATGCAGTAGCGACATGACTCGGGCTCGGGGTTGTCCGCGTTAATCGGCAGAGCGCCTACTTCCTGCGCGGAATATAGAGGTCCGTGATCGTCCCCTCGGCCATCTCCGCGGCGAAATTGAAGGTTTCCGAGAGCGTCGGGTGCGGATGAATGGTCAGGCCGATGTCTTCCGCATCCGCCCCCATCTCCAGCGCCAGCACGGCTTCGGCGATTAACTCCCCGGCATTGGGACCAACGATACCCGCGCCGATGATGCGCCTGGTTTCCTTGTCGAACAATACCTTGGTCACGCCCTCGTCGCGATCGACGCCGAGCGCGCGTCCGCTCGCGGCCCACGGAAATGCCCCCTTCTCGTATTCGATGCCCTGCGCCTTGGCCTCGGTTTCGGATAAACCCATCCACGCGACCTCGGGATCGGTATAGGCCACGTTGGGGATAGTCAGGGGCTCGAAATAGGATTTCATCCCGGCAATGACCTCGGCGGCGACCTTGCCCTCGTGCGTCGCCTTGTGCGCGAGCATCGGCTGGCCGACGATGTCGCCGATGGCAAAGATGTTCGATACGTTGGTTCGTTGCTGCTTGTCGACCGGGATGAAGCCGTTGTCGTCGACCTTGACGCCAGCGTTGTCGGCACCGATTTTGTCGCCGTTGGGGCGTCGTCCTACCGCCACCAGGACCTTGTCGAAGATTTCCGGGGCAGGCGCCTTGTCACCCTCGAAACTGACCTTGAGACCATTCTTCTGCGCCTTGATCTCGGAGACCTTGGTTTTCAGGTGGATCGCCTTGTAGCGTTTCTAGATGATTTTTTGCAACGGTCGCACCAGGTCCTTGTCGACACCGGGGATCAGGCTGTCCATGAACTCGACCACGGTAATTTCCGACCCCAGCGCCTGGTAAACGGTTGCCATTTCGAGGCCGATGATACCGCCGCCGACGATGAGCAGTTTTTTCGGTATGTCGGTCAGCAACAACGCGTCGGTGGAATCCATCAGCCGCTCGTCGTCGTTCGGAAAAACCGGGATCTCGGTCGCCTGCGAGCCGGCCGCGATGATGCAATTATCGAACCTGATCCGCGTGGTCTTGCCGTCGTTCTCGACATCGACATGATTCGCATCGACGAAACTGCCCAGACCGGTGACCACCTTGACCTTGCGCTGCTTGGCCAGGCCGGCGAGCCCGCCGGTAAGTTTGCCGACGACCTTGTCCTTGAAACCGTTGATACCGCCAAGATCGATCTTGGGCTTGCCGAAATCGACGCCGTTGGCCTTCATGTGCGCCGCCTCGTTGATGATTAGCGCGGTGTGCAGCAGAGCCTTGGACGGAATGCATCCCACGTTCAGGCAAACCCCGCCGAGCGACGGATAGCGCTCGACCAGGATCACCTGCTTGCCGAGGTCGGCGGCACGAAACGCGGCGGTGTAGCCGCCGGGCCCGGCGCCGAGCACGACCACTTCCGCGGATTCGTCAGCCTTGCCACTCGCCGCCGTCTTCGCCTGCGGTGCTTCGGCAGGCTTGCCTTCCTGCTTGCCGCCATCACTTTTCGACTGGTCGTCCGCTGCGGCTTTTGGCGCCGCGTCGCCAGCATCGATCGTGCCGAGTTTGTGACCCTCGGAAACCTTGTCTCCAACCTTGACCCCCAGTTGCTTGATGGTACCGGCATACGGCGATGGAATATCCATCGTCGCCTTGTCGGATTCCAGCGTGAGTATGGGGTCTTCGGCCTCGACCGTGTCTCCGGCCTTGACGTGCATTTCGATGATTTCGACGCTGTCGAAATCGCCTATGTCGGGCAATAGCAGTTCTTTTTCGCTCATGATTATAAGAGTACCCTTCTGATGTCGGAGATGACCTTGCTCAGGAAGCTGGTGAAGCGAGCCGCCTGGGCTCCATCGATAACGCGGTGATCGTAGGAGAGTCCGAGCGGCAAAATCATCCGCGGCACGAACTCGCCGTCCTGGTAGACCGGCTGCATTTTAGATCGAGACACGCCCAGTATCGCGACTTCCGGCGCGTTCACGATCGGCGTGAAATAAGTGCCGCCGATTCCGCCGAGACTGGATATGGTAAAACAGCCGCCCTGCATATCTCCCGGGGATAGCTTACCGTCGCGCGCCTTGACCGAGGTCTTGCCCAGCTCTTCGGCAAGTTCAAATAGACTTTTCTGGTCGACGTCTCGCACCACCGGGACGACCAGCCCGTTCGGCGTATCGACCGCTATCCCGATGTGAAAATACTTTTTCATGATCAGGTTTTCGCCGGCCGGGTCCAGTGACGCGTTGAAATCGGGAAACTCGCGCAGCGCGCTGACCACCGCTTTCATCAGGAAGATCAGCGGCGTCATGCGCACGCCTCTCTGCTCGGCTTCTTTTGCCAGCGATTTGCGGAAAGCTTCTAGTTCGGTGATATCGGCCTCGTCGAACTGGGTCACATGCGGCACCGTAACCCAGCTTCGGTGCAAGTGTGCGCCGGAGATTTTCTTGATCCGGCTCAACGCGACGGTCTCGATTTCACCGAACTTGGAAAAGTCGATTTCGGGTGCACTGGCGACGCTGACGCCGCCAGCGGCCGCGGCAGCGCCGCCTGCCATCGCGGATTTGATGAACGATTTGACATCGGATTTGACGATGCGACCTTTCGGACCGCTGCCGATCACCTGTTCGAGGTTTACCCCGAGTTCCCGTGCATAGCGGCGAATCGACGGGCTTGCGTGCACCAGTTTCTTGTTCATGCCGACTACGCTCGAATCGGCGCCCGGATGGGGACGGCGCTCGGATCCCAGTGCAGCACCGGTTTTTTGCTGCGACGCCTCGGCGGAATCGTCAGCGGGCGTCGCGGGTTTCGGCTCGGATTCCGGCGCGGTCTCCGCGGTCGGCACCTCGGCTTTGGCGTCGTCCTTGTCCCCCGCGTCGTCTTCCGCGGCATCGCCATCGCGCAGCGTCAAGGTCGCGATCGCATCGCCCTCGTTGACACGGTCGCCGACTTTCACGCTGAGTTGATCGATGGTGCCCGCATGCGGGCTCGGAATTTCCATTGTCGCCTTGTCCGACTCGAGCACGATAATCGATTGCTCAACCTCGACTTCATCCCCGGAAGCGACCAGGATTTCGATGATCTCGATATCCTTGAAATCCCCGACATCAGGAAGCGTGATGGTTTTTTTGTCTGCCACGTTTATTCTCCTGCTGTGCCGCTCAAACGGTCATCGGGTTGGGTTTTTCCGCGTCGATATCGTACTTCTTGATCGCCTGCGCAACGACCTTGCTATCGACTTCTCCGCCATCGCACAGCGCCTTGAGCGCGGCGACGACGACGTGGTAGCGATTGACCTCGAAGAAAATACGCAAATTCTCACGCGTATCGCTGCGGCCGTAGCCATCGGTGCCGAGCGTGGTGTAATCCATGGGTATGAATTCGCGCAATTGCTCCGAGTGGGCGCGGATATAATCGGTGGCAATAATCGCCGGACCCTTGCGCCCCTGCAACTGGGTTTCGAGATAGCTGCGGCGCGCCTTCTTGGTCGGGTGCAGCCGGTTCCAGCGCACGCATTCGTGTCCTTCACGCGCCAGCTCGTTAACACTGGTAACGCTCCAGACATCGGCATTGACCTTGAAATCGTTTTTCAACAACTCGGCCGCGGCAATCACTTCTCGCAATATCGTACCCGAGCCCATGAGCTGGACCTTGGTGCCCTTTTCTTCACCTTCTTCGAGGCAGTAAATACCCTTGATGATGCCCTCCTCGGAACCCTTGGGCATGCCCGGGTGGGTATAGTTTTCGTTCATCACCGTGATGTAGTAAAAAACCTTCTCCTTCATCTGGTACATGCGTTTCAGGCCGCTGTGAACGATGACCGCAAGCTCGTAGGCGAAAGTGGGATCGTAGGAGATGCAATTGGGTATCGTGCCGGACATGACCAGGCTGTGGCCATCCTGGTGCTGTAGGCCCTCGCCCGCCAGCGTGGTGCGCCCGGCTGTACCACCCATGAGAAAGCCGCGGGCCTGCATGTCGCCAGCCGCCCAGGCGAGATCGCCAATTCGCTGGAAACCGAACATCGAGTAGTAAATGTAGAACGGAATCATGCTGACGCCGTGCGTGCTGTAGGCTGTCGCGGCCGCGATCCATGAAGACATCGCGCCCGCTTCGGTGATGCCTTCCTCGAGAATCTGACCCTTGACGTCTTCCTTGTAATACATGACCTGGTCGGAATCCATCGGCTCGTAGAGCTGGCCACGAAACGAGTAAATGCCGAGCTGGCGAAACATGCCCTCCATGCCGAAGGTGCGCGCCTCGTCGGGCACGATCGGAACGACGTTCTTGCCGATCTGCTTGTCGCGCGCGAGCGTCGAAAGCATGCGGACGAACGCCATCGTGGTCGATATTTCGCGCTCGCCGCTGTCCTTCAGCAGCGCATCAAAAATTTCCAGTCCCGGGATGACCAGCGGTTCCGCATCGTCGCTGCGCACCGGCATATAGCCGCCGAGATTTTCCCGCGCCCGCTTCATGTATTTCATTTCCTCGCTGTCCTCGGGGAAACGGTAAAACGGCGCATCGGAGATTTCCTCGTCGCTGATCGGGATGTTGAATCGGTCGCGGAACGCCTTCAGCGCGTCCTCGCCCATCTTCTTCTGCGAATGGGTGATATTCTGTCCCTCGCCGGCCTCGCCCATGCCATAACCCTTGACCGTCTTGGCCAGTATCACGGTCGGTCGATCGGTGTATTCGACCGCCTCGGCGTAGGCCGCAAAAATCTTGTGCGGATCGTGGCCGCCGCGATTCAGGCGCCAGATATCCTCGTCCGACATCTCGGCGACCATCTCCAGTGTCTCCGGATACTTGCCGAAAAAATGTTCGCGCGTGTAGGCACCGCCCTTCGCCTTGAAGGCCTGGTACTCGCCGTCGACGGTTTCTTCCATCAGGCGTTGCAACACGCCCTCGCTGTCCTTGGCAAACAGTTGATCCCAGTACGAGCCCCAGATGACCTTGAGCACGTTCCAGCCGGCGCCGCGAAAAACGGCTTCGAGTTCCTGGATAATCTTGCCGTTGCCGCGTACCGGTCCGTCGAGGCGCTGCAGGTTGCAGTTGATGACGAAGATCAGGTTGTCGAGCTTCTCGCGCGAGGCGAGCGAGATGGCGCCGAGCGATTCCGGCTCATCCATTTCGCCGTCGCCCATGAAGGCCCATACCTTGCGGTTGTGCTGTTCCTGCAGTCCGCGGTTTTCGAGATACTTCATGAAGCGCGCCTGATAGATAGCCATCAGCGGGCCCAGGCCCATCGACACCGTCGGGAATTGCCAGAAGTTCGGCATGAGCCACGGGTGCGGATAGGAAGACAGGCCGTTATCGTCGAGCGCTTCCTGGCGAAACGCCCTGAGCTGCTCTTCGCTCAGGCGGCCCTCAAGGAAGGCGCGGGCGTAGACGCCCGGCGCAGAATGGCCCTGGAAAAACACCAGGTCGCCGTTGTGTGCCTCGGTCGGCGCACGAAAAAAATGCATGAAGCCGACGTCGTACAGGGTTGCCGCCGAGGCAAAGCTCGCGATATGCCCGCCGAGCTCGCTCGATTTTCGATTGGCGTGCACCACCATGGCCGCCGCGTTCCAGCGTATCGCGGAGCGAATGCTATGCTCGATGGCCTGGTCGCCCGGTATCGGGCGCTGGGTCGATTCGGGAATCGTGTTGACGTAGGCGGTGTTGGCCGAGAACGGCAGGTAGGCGCCCGAGCGACGGGTCTTCTCGATCAATTTCTCCAGCAGGAAGTGTGCCCGCTCGGGACCCTCCCGCTCCAGTACCGAATCCAGGGATTCAATCCATTCCTGAGTTTCCTCGGGATCAATATCAGTTTCATCTACCACGGGCGTCGCCTTTATTGTAAATTGGCCGGATTATACGGCATATTAATTTTGCGCTGGATGTTATTATCATAATTATTACGCATATCACTAGTCGAGTTTCCACGCCTTTCTTTTTCCATGAATGAACTCACCATCATCACCCCCGATGACTGGCACCTGCACCTGCGCGATCAACCGTACCTCGAGGCGGTCGTCGCGCACAGCGCCCGCCAGTTCGCCCGCGCGATCGTAATGCCCAACCTCAGCCCGCCGGTGCGAAGCTGCGCCGATGCGCTGGCCTACCGAGAACGTATTCTCGAAGCGCTACCGGCGCACAGTCGCTTCACGCCGCTGATGACGCTCTATCTCACCGACAACACCCGCGTCGATGATATCGAGGCCGCCAGCGATTCCGAGTTCATCTTCGGCGCCAAGCTTTACCCGGCCGGCGCAACCACCAATTCGGACGCCGGCGTAACCGATCTCGGCAAGCTCTCGCGCGTTTTCGAGGCAATGCAGAAACATCGATTTATGCTTCAGGTACATGGCGAGGCAACCGACCCCGAAGTCGATGTCTTCGACCGCGAGAAAGTCTTTATCGACCGACATCTATCGCGGATACGCACCGATTTTCCCGAACTGCCGATCGTGTTCGAACACATTACCACCCGTGATGCGGTCGACTTCGTGCGCGCAAACGATGCCTCGCTCGGCGCAACCATAACGCCACATCACTTAATGATCAATCGCAATGCGTTGTTCCGCGGCGGCATCCGGCCGCACCATTACTGCCTGCCGGTGGCCAAGCGCGAGCAACACCGCGAGGCACTGCTCGAAGCCGCGGGCAGCGGCGAGGCCAAGTTTTTTGCCGGCACGGACAGTGCGCCCCACAGTCGCCTGGCGAAAGAATCGGCCTGCGGTTGCGCGGGCATCTACTCGGCTTATTGCGCGCTCGAACTCTATGCCGAGGCATTCGAAGAAATCGGCGATTTCTCCGGCTTCGAGGCCTTTATGAGTCTGAACGGCGCCGCCTTCTACCGGCTGCCCACTAACCAGGGCCAGGTTCATCTGCGCCGTGAACCATGGACGGTGCCCGCATCCCTGCCCTACCCGGACGGCGAACTGATACCGTTTCGAGCCGGAGAATCCCTGCACTGGAAACTAGTCGATAATGGCTAGCCCGGTGCCGATGGCACAGCGCTTTCGCGGTTTCCTGCCGGTCGTGGTCGACGTCGAAACCGGGGGCTTCAACGAGGCA
>JBFGQE010000062.1:0-12471 GCA_041564355.1 Gammaproteobacteria bacterium
CGCACCCCGGAGCAGCCGGCCGGCTGCTCCGGGTAATCCATTGTCGCGGAACGGTCTATGCGATCAGCGGCCCTCGAGATTGCGATGCGATCGCTCGAAAAACGCCCAGATCACGTCGCTGGCGTGGATATCGAGATTGACGCGCCCGGCAACGGATGGCGGGAGAACACCCTCGACGCCGGGCCAGTTATGGCCGCCGCCGAGAATCGCGTAAAGTGTCACTCGCCGCTGCTGGCGGCATTGCAGCGCAGAATAAATCGTCACCCGGGTGCCAGGGGACCGCCCCAGCGGCAGGAGTTCTTCCGCGCTCACCTCGGGCGCGCAGCGGTTGTGGGCCGACCAGTACTTGACCGTTTCACTAACCGACAGCGTCACCCGTTGCGTGCCGCCGCCCGGATCTGCGACCGCGAGTCCCGTCCAGGGCGCGAGCCGATCGTCGGTGCCGTGCAGGTACAACGCGTCGATCGCAGCGTCGTTCTCGCAGGTTTCGCGCATCACCGCGTAGCCGCTCGCGGCGACCGACGCGAACGCGGCGAAACGGCTTTGATCCAGGCAGGCCAGTCGCTGCGCCATGAAGCCGCCGTTGGAAAGGCCGGTGACATAAACGCGGGACGCGTCGATCGGGTAGGCGAGGGCAATGCGATCGACGATCTTGAGCAAAAAGCCAACGTCGTCAGGTCCGTCCGCGGCGCCGGGAATGCCGTGCAGGTAATTCCACTGTTCGAGCAGGCTGTTCGGATAGGCGACGATGAACCCGTGCCGGTCGGCGCGCGCATCGAAATGCGTCAGCCGCGCCATGCCTTGCCCGTTGCCCGAGCGGCCGTGCAGCACGAGCACGAGCGGCAGGCGCGCATCGGCTTCGCGTGTCGCGGGAAGATGAAGCCGATAAGAACGCGATTCAGCGTCATGCTGAAACGATTCTACGCGGGTCTCGGCATAGACCGCGCCCGCGAGCAGGCCGGCGAACAGCGACAGGTAAAGGAATAATTTATCCACGAGCCGATCGATTCTAGCCTGAATCGATCGGCCTCGAAACCGGGGTGTCCGACCAGGCCCGGGCGGTTACCAAGCAATTCGCGACCGTTCAGCCGGATCGGATCGTCCGCGATCCATCGACTACCTGATCGAACATCTCATTTCTTAATGTAACTGGCGTAGCGGATAACTTATAATCGCGACAACTTTCGTAATCCCCAACTATTGAGAGAGATCACGTGGACGATATTTACTCGGTATTGCAAATCGGCATCATCGCGCTCGTCGCCGGAGCCCTGATCGGCGCGCTCGCTTATCGCCTCCTCGCGCCGTCGGTGAAACAGGCCGGCAAGGTCAAGTCTGAACTGGATGAGACCCGGGAAGAATTGAACGACTACAAGGCCAGCGTCAACAGTCATTTCAACAAGACCTCGGAGCTGGTCAACGATCTGACGCAAAACTACGTCAGGGTCTACCAGCATCTTGCCGAAGGCGCGCAAACCCTGGGCGACAGCAAGGCTTTGAATAATCTACTCGAACAGCACCAGGGTAAGGTGTTGTTGACCGTCGACGGTGCCCCGACCCCTCGAGACGCGAGCGACGAGGCAGCGGTCGTCGAAGCCACGGAAACGGCGGAGTCGCCGGCAACTGCGGTGGACGAGCATGCCGAACCCTTCGTTGCCGCAAAGGGCGGCGAGGCCGAGCCACAAGAAGTCGAGGCGGCTGCGCCGGTCGACGAGGCAGCGGCCGAGCCCGAGACCGACGATAAACCCGACGCCGGCGAACCGGTACTCGACGTAAAGAAAATCGAAGAAGTTGCCGAGCGGGTCGAAGCGGAAGCGTCGGCGGTCGCCGAGAGCGGTATGCCGGAAACCAAGGACAAAGCCGAAAACAGGCCCGTCACGCACTGATCGAAGCCGATGCGCGGGCGAGGTCGCGCGAAATGGTGCGCACAAAAAAACCCACGCAAGGTGGGTTTTCTTGTTTGGTGGAGACGGCGGGAATCGAACCCGCGTCCGCAAGCCCTCTGCCATCGGCTCTACATGCTTATTCTGACTTTGAATTTAACGCCGGGCTACCCGTCAGACAGGGAAGACCAGACGCGAGTCCGGTGAATGTTTAATGCCGCGGCCCCGGACGAGCGTTGACACGATTCTATGAGAGCGATGCCCGAATGTTCCCGAAGGAACCTGGACGCATAGACACGGCTCCAGTCGGACAGCAATCTACCGGTTATTAAGCGGCGAGTGCGTAGTTGTCGTCGTTGGCAACTATAATTTGCAGGAGAGTTAACGAGAGTCCCTACATTCTCGGCATGCACCTCAGGTTTCGCGACCCACGTCGAAGCCAAGTCGTCCCCGAGACTGCGAATTATATCCTAATATCGGGTCGCCGGGGCGGAATTCAATGGCCTCCGGGCTCCCCGGCGGTCGTTGCAATGATCCGCGGCACGCATCGTTGCGCTGCCGAATCCGCCACCGAGCGAACCGTCAGCTTCATCGCGGATACCCGCTTAGGGTTGACGAGGATCATTTTAATACCCGATTAGCCGAGTTAACGTTCTCTCTTTCGAGAATCACGGGAACCCCAGGTTTGACTCAAACAGACTTGTCTGGCCCGTCTCGGGTTGATGTTTTGCGAAACCCCCACGCGCTGGAAAGCGACACGGTTATGACCGAGTTGAAGTCGGCTGCAACCGGGCTTTCGCAGGCCGAGGCCGGGTTTCGGCTGCAGCAGTTCGGGATCAACGCGCTTCCGCGCAAGGAGCCTCCGGGGCTGCCGGTGGTGTTCTTCAACCAGTTCAAAAGCCCGTTGATCTACGTGCTGGTTGCGGCCGCGCTGGTGTCTCTGTTAATCCAGGAATATTCCGACGCGATATTCATCAGCGCGGTGTTGCTGCTCAACGCGATAATCGGGACCGTGCAGGAATTCTCGGCACAACGCAGCGCCGACGCATTGCAACAAATGATGAAAACCGACGCGCGCGTGCTGCGCGATGGCGAGGCTTACGTAATCGATTCGGAAAAGCTGGTTCCGGGCGACATCGTGCTGCTCGAATCGGGAGATCGCGTCCCGGCCGACATGCGAATTCTCGACTGCCACAATCTCGATATCGACGAGTCGTTGCTGTCCGGGGAGTCCGTCGCGGTCACCAAGGATGCCGCTTTGTTGCTCGAGGCGGATACACCGCTTGGCGATCGGCGCAACATGGCCTTTGCGGGCAGCCTGGTCGATCGGGGACGGGGGCGCTGCATCGTGGTGGCGACCGGGCTTGCCACCGAGCTCGGCAACATCGCCGAGTCGGTGACCGAGGGCACCGGCGCCAAGGCCCCGCTGCAGAAGCGCATGGAGCGCTTTACCCGGCGAGTTGCCCTGTTCGTCGGCGGCGCGGTGCTGGTGATGGCGGCAGTCCTGATGGTACGCGGTATGCCCCTGGGCGAAATATTTTTGTCCTCGGTTGCGCTCGCGGTGTCCGTTATCCCGGAGGGTCTGCCGGTAGCGCTGACGGTCGCGCTGGCGATCGGCATGCAGCGCATGGCGAAGCGCGGCGTGATCGTGCGTCGCCTGATCGCGGTCGAGGCGCTCGGGTCGTGTACCTGCATCGCGTCCGACAAGACCGGGACGCTGACCGCGAACCAGTTGACCGCACGCTGCATTGGGTTTCCCGGCTGCGATGACTGGAAAGTATCGGGCGAAAGCAACCGTCCGGAGGGTAACATTCTGACGCCGAATGGACCCCCGACACCGTCAGAGCGAGCGCTGCTCGAGCGACTCTGCCTCGGCGCCGTGCTTCCCAACGAGGGCTATCTCGGTCGTCGCAACGGTAACTGGAGTTTCCATGGTGACGCGGTCGATATCGCGTTGCTGATCATGGCGCACAAGGCCGGTTGCAATCGACCGCAGGCCATTGCGCGCTGTGCCGAGTTAGATACGATACCCTTCGAATCGGAGCGCCTGTTCAGCGCGAGCCTGAATCGGGTAAACGGTCACACCCGGGCCTTCGTCAAGGGCGCGTTCGAAAAGCTCCTCGAGATGAGCGACCGCGCAATCTCGATCGACGGCGAGGTCGAACTCGATCGCGCCGCGATCGAATCCCAGGCCCGACGCCTCGCGGCAGACGGCTATCGCGTGATTGCCATTGCCGAGGGCGAGGTGACGCTGGCTGACGGCGAGGACTTCGGCGCGCAACACCTGCGGCAACTGACATTGCTCGGACTGGTTGGCATGATCGATCCGCTCAGGGCCGAGTCGCGAAACGCGATTGCCAAGTGCCGCGCGGCCGGGATTCACGTCGTCATGGTCACCGGAGACCATCCGGTTACCGCGCTTTCGATCGGCCGCGAACTCGAGCTGGTCGAAAACGAGTCGCAAGTCGTGACCGGCGCGCAGCTCAAATCCGCCAGCAGCGAAAAAGCCGTCGATCGGCTGACCCGAGACGCCGCCGTCTTTGCCCGGGTCGAACCGCGGCAAAAGCTGGATATCGTGCAATCGCTGCAGCGTAACGGGCATTATGTCGCGGTCAGCGGTGACGGCGCCAACGACGCCCCGGCGTTGCGTGCGGCCCAGGTCGGCGTGGCGATGGGCAAGAGCGGCACCGACGTCGCGCGCGAAACGGCCGATATCATCATTACCGATGACAATTTCAACGCGATCGTCGATGGCGTCGAGGAGGGAAGGGTCGCCTACGCGAACGTACGCAAGGTTATTTTCCTGTTGATCTCGACCGGTGCCGCGGAGATGGTCCTCTTCGTCATGGCCATGATCACGGGCTTGCCCTTACCATTACTGGCGGTACAGTTACTTTGGCTCAACCTGGTGACGAACGGCATCCAGGATGTTGCGCTCGCGTTCGAACCGGGCGAGGGGCATGAACTCGAGCGACCACCTCGACCGCCGCGTGAGGCGATATTCAATCGCGTTATGCTGGAACGAGTCCTGATCTCCGCGCTGTCTATCGGCCTGGTGGCATTTGGCGTATTCAGCTGGTTGCTCGAACAGGGCTTCAGCCTCGAACAAGCGCGCAACAGTACCCTGCTGCTAATGGTGCTGTTCGAAAACGTGCACGTATTCAACAGTCGTTCGGAATCGTTGTCGGTGTTTCGGCATAATCCGTTGCGCAACAAGCTGTTGCTGGTCGGCACGCTGGTTGCGCAAGGCGTTCATATAGGCGCGATGTATACCCCCTGGCTGGGCGACGTGCTCGGCGCCAGCCCGGTATCCTTTGCGCAATGGTTGGTGCTGCTCGGCTTTGCCCTGTCGGTGCTCGTCGTCATGGAGTTGCATAAATGGATCCGCGAGCGCGTCGCCAACGGCGTTCGCCGGCAACCCGCCGCGCATTTTAAATAGATTGATATCGGTCAACATGTCGCCCGGGAGCAGATGTTTTAATTCTCAGAGTCATTCTGCGGAGAAGCGGCAATGTTTGGATCGATCGTAGTCGGGTTTGACGGTTCGGCGCATTCGAGCAGGGCGCTGGAGATTGCCGCGGCGCTGAGCGCGCGTGACGATATTCCGCTGGGCATTGTATATGTGGCTGATCCGGGCCACATGTCGGTGCCCGCCGATCTGCGCGAGATGGGCCGTATAGAGCATGTCATAGATCCAAAGCCGGCCATGCCGATCGATATCGCCAAGGCCCCGCCGACCCTGTTGAGTGCGATGTCGCAGGTTGCCGACGATGCCGAAAAGGCGCTTTTTCAGTACGCAGAATTCCTCGTCGGCGAGGCCGCGGCCGTGGCTCGTGAACACGGTACCTCCCGGGTCGAGACGAAGGTGGCCATTGGCAGCCCGGCCGCGCAGATAGTCGATTACGCGCGCGCTCGCAAGGCGGACCTGATCGTTATCGGCTGCCGTGGATTCGGCCGGCTAAAAGGCATGCTGCTCGGCAGTACTTCACAGCAGGTAGCTCAGCTCGCCGACTGCAGTTGTCTCACGGTCAAGTAACCCTAATCAGGCGCAGGAAATCATCATGGGCACTACCCACCAATCGAGACGTACCCGACTTTTCGTCATTGTCGATCCGACCGCCGAGATTCAGATCGCGTTGGTCAAGGCGCTGTTGATCGCCAAACTGGGTGATTGCCATATTCACGCATTCATGTGCATTTACCCCAAAAACGAAACTTCGACCGGGCCCGACTCGGGCCGTTACTCCGAGGACGAGCTCGAGCTCCTCGAGGAGGCGCGACTGCGACTCGAGACGCTGCTGGATCCCTGTCGGATCAGCGGCGTCCCGTATACGACCGAGGTCGTCTGGAACAGCAGGTGGGTCGATATGGCGCTGCACTCGGTGGCCAAATCGGGTTGTGATCTGCTAATCAAGTCCAGCTTCAAGCACAGCAAGGCGCAGCGGCTGTTCAGCCAGACCTCCGACTACACGCTGATGCGCTACAGCGCCTGCCCGATATTGTTCACCCACCAGGAGCAAAGCTGGAAATCGGACAAAATCGTGGCCTGCCTCGACCTCGAATCGACCGATCCGCAGCACACCCGGCTCAATAACGTGGTTTTACGCGACGCGCGGGCCTTTGCCGACATCGTCGGGATGGATCTTTTTATTGCCAGCGTTTATTTCGAGCGCATCAGCGACGAGCATTTACCGCTGGAGCCGCGCGGCAAGCCGGTGGATGCAGAGGCGCTCGGCGAACTCTATGCGATCGATCCGGAACGGATTATCTTGCGCCAGGGCGAGATGCCGGAGACGCTGCAGTTCATTTGCGAGGAAATCAATCCTAGTATCCTCGTAATGGGGACGCTTGCGCGCACCGGCGTTGGTGGCAAGCTGATTGGTAACACCGCGGAAATACTGCTCGATCTCGTCGACGCCGATATTCTGACCGTTATCTAGCCAGCTGGCGTCTAATTGTCTCGAGCTGCAGTTCGACCGGTGATTCGGCCGTGAGGGTGAAGACATCAGCCTGCTGGCGCTCCTGTGGCGTAATGGCTTCGACCGACCGAAGCTGCCGTTCGAGCACATCGAGGTTGGCCTCCGATGGATCGTCGGTTCGTGCCAGGATTCGCCGGCGCAGCTCACCTGGCGGTGCGTCACAGTGCAGGATCAGCCTGTTGCATCGACCCTCGATCTCGAGTCCGAGCAGCCTCGCGCGCTCTTCGGTATGCAGGAATGCCGCGTCGACGATTACGCAAAAGCCCGCGTCGATGATAAATTTTGCAAGTCGACGCAGGCGATCGTAGGTCGCTGCACTGGCCTCGGCGGTATAGATACCGCCACCGAGTGCCGAGTTACTGCGCGCATCGGCGTCGAGCCCATGCAGGCGCTTGCGCTCGATATCGGAGCGAATCTGAATCGCGCCGAGCTCCTCGACCAGCCGCGCGGCGACGGTCGATTTGCCCGATCCGGACAGGCCGTGCATCAGAATGATTCCGGGTCGCCGATCTTCGGCCCAGCGGTGCGCAAGCTCGATGTAGTCGATCGAGGCCTTATAACGTGAAGCGGACGCGGCATCCTCCGCCGACCGAAGCGCTTCGACCTTGGCCCGCACCAGCGCGCGGTAGACCAAGTAGTAGCGCAACACGGCGACACCACGATAATCCCCGCTGGCCTGCAGGTAGCGGTTGATGAAACGCCAGCCAAGACCGGCAAACCCCCGCGCCTGTATATCCATCGCGACGAACGCCATTTCGCTGATGGTATCGATCCAGCGTAGTTCCGGGTTGAACTCGAGGCAGTCGAACAGCGTGATGCGCCCGTCGAGCAGCACCATGTTGCCCAGATGCAGGTCGCCGTGACATTCGCGCACCTGACCCTGTTCGCGCCGGTCTTCGATAACCGCGCCGATCGCATCCTCGCGTCGATACCATTCCTCCAGACGGCTAAACGCCGGTGGCAAGGTATCCGGCGGAATCGAGCGTGATATCTGGATCAGATTTTCCTCGCTCCAGTGAGACACCGAGCGCGCCGTGCCAAATTCGCTGTCGGCCGATGCCGGTGCACAGGCGCGATGAATCTCGCTGAGGCTGTCGGCGAGATGGTCGATCACGGCGGCGTCGAGGCGCCCATCGGCGGCCAGCGCGCTCAACAGGTCGCGCTGTGAGAATTCGCGCATCTTGATCGCATACTCGATCGGATCACCGTCACCGTGCATTCGAGGGTGCTCGATACTGCCGCGAATCGGTACCAGTTCGAGATAAATATCGGCCGCGAAGCGCCGGTTCAGGCGCAATTCTTCCTCGCAATAGAAGCGTCTTTTTTCCAGCGTCGAAAAATCGACGAAGCCGAACGACACCGGCTTCTTGATCTTGTAGGCGAACTCGCCGGTCAGGATGATCCAGGAGATATGGGTTTCGATCCGGCGCAACCGGCTTACCGGGTGACCGAGTGCTTGCGGGTTGCCGAGCGCGGCGACGAGACGATCGGCGGCTTCGACCGCTGCGGCCGGCTTCGTCATTTACGCCCGGTAGCGATTGAGCTGAACCGGGATACGCTGCGCGCCGAAATCGCCGGGTCGAGACCTAAAATGCCCGGGCAGCGGGGTGTTGCAAGCGGCGCAGTGACCGTTTTCATCGAGGCCCCAGTGGCCAAGAACGTACCAATCGCGCTCGATCAGCAACGCGCCGCAATGCGAACACCAGGTGCTCGAACCCAGGCTGTCGTGCACGTTGCCGGTATAGGCGTAGCGGATGCCGTTGGCCATGGCGATTTCGCGTGCCCGGGTCAGGGTCGCTGACGGCGTGCGCTGGATATCACGCATCTTCCAGTCGGGATGAAACGCGGTGAAATGCAGCGGTATGTCGGGACCGAGCCTGTCCCTGATCCAGTCGCACATCGCGTCGAGCTCCTCGTCGGAGTCGTTCTCTCCCGGGATCAGCAAGGTGGTGATCTCGAGCCAGGTATCGGTCTCGTGGCGGATGTACTCGAGCGTTTCGAGTACCGGCGCGAGTTGCCCGCCGCAGATTTTCTTGTAAAAGCGCTCGGTAAAGGCCTTCAGGTCGACGTTTGCCGCGTCCATCGCGGCGAAAAACTCGACGCGTGGTTCGGGGTCGATATAACCCGCGGTAACCGCGACCGAGCGAATGCCCTCGACATGGCAGGCGGCGGCGACGTCGATCGCGTACTCGTGAAAAATCACCGGATCGTTGTAGGTGAAGGCGACGCTCAGGCAGTCGAGTTCAGCGGCGACGCGCGCGAGTTTTTCCGGCGACGCGGCGTCTGCCAGTGTGTCCATCTCACGCGACTTGGACATGTCCCAGTTCTGGCAAAATTTGCAGGCGAGGTTGCAGCCGGCCGTGCCAAAAGACAGCACCGCGCTGCCGGGGAAAAAATGATTTAACGGTTTTTTCTCGATCGGATCGATGCAAAATCCGCTGGAACGGCCGTAGCTAACCAGCATGATTTCATCGTCGATGCGCTGGCGCACGTAGCACAGTCCGCGCTGTCCCTCGCGCAGCTTGCAATGTCGCGGGCACAGGTCGCATTGCAGTCGACCATCTTCCAGGCGATGCCAGTATCGGGTTTTGACGATATTGTTGCGCATCACTTGACCCAGGTTAATCGAGCGGGTCTGAGATCAGTTATAATCGTAATCCAGCAATGTATCGAGGACCCGTTATGAGTACCCGGGAAGCGGCCGTTGCCGGATATTTCTACGAAGCAGATGCCAATCGTCTGCAACGCCATGTCGATCAACTCCTGTCCGCAGGGACGGTCGATCCAGGCCCCATGCCTGAAGGCTTAATCGTACCACATGCAGGCTATATCTACTCAGGTTCGACCGCGGCGAGCGCCTATCGTTGCCTGACAATTGACCCAGATCAGGTAAAAAGGGTCTTGCTGCTTGGCCCGGCGCACCGGGTGTTTCTCGCCGGCATGGCAATCCCGTCTGTCGACTACTTTGCCACGCCTCTGGGCGAGGTTCGCCTGGATCGTAATGGCCTCGAGGCGTTACTTGCGTTACCCGGCGTCGAGGTCAACGACGAGGCGCATCGCGAAGAGCACAGTCTCGAGGTGCAGTTGCCATTCCTGCAAACCGTGCTGAGCGATTTCGACCTGTTACCGGTCGTGGTCGGTGGCGCCGAACCCGACCGCGTCGCCGCGGTGATCGATACCTTCGGCGACAAACCGGGTAACCTGGTCGTGATCAGTTCCGACCTGTCCCATTTTCACGATTACCGCTCGGCAAACCAGCTCGATGCGCGCACCTGCGAACGTATTCTCGCGCAAGACACGGGTCTGAGCGGTGAAGAAGCCTGTGGCGCGCGCGCGATCAACGGCCTGATGGCATCCCGCTTCGGCCGGGCGCATGAGATCCGGTTATTGCATCGATGCAACTCGGGGGACACCGCGGGGAAACCCGATCGGGTCGTTGGTTATGGCGCCTTTGCCCTGCATTGACCTGAACCCCGGCGAGCAGGCGCAGCTGCTCGGCATCGCGCGGCAATCGATCACCGTGGGCCTCGAAACCCGTCGCGAGCTCGCGCTCGAGGCGGAGCAGTTCGAAGGTAGTCTTACCCTGGATAGCGCGGTTTTCGTCACCTTGACCGATGCCGGTCAATTGCGCGGTTGCGTCGGTTCGTTGCAGGCCGCGGCGCCATTGGTACAGGCGGTTGCGAGTGCCGCGTTCAACGCGGCTTACCGGGACCGACGTTTCAGGCCGCTGCGCGGCGATGAAATCGAGGTCGTCAAGATCGAGGTTTCGGTACTGTCGGCGATGCAGCCCATCAATGCGCAAGATCGCGACGCGTTGCTCGAATCCTTGCAGCCGGGTGTCGACGGCCTGCTGCTCGAAGATCGTGGCTATCGCGCGACCTTCCTGCCGAAGGTCTGGGAAAAAATCCCGTCGCCCCCCGATTTTCTCGATCAGTTGCTGCTCAAGGCCGGCCTGCCCGCCGACCACTGGTCCAACTCATTGTGCTGTCGGCGCTACCGCACGCTGACCTTCGCCGAATCCTGACCTCGACCACGGGGCTTTTTATTGGAGCGTCCCGGGTTTTCCGCTATTATTTGCGCACCTTGAATCACCCCGACCTGTGATCCGACCCAATATGCTATGCCTGACCGGTAGCCCGGCATTATCCGACTTTCGGCTCAATAAATTAAAACAGCTGTTAATCGATTCGGGGATGACCTTGAGTGCCCTCGACAGCCGCTATGTTCACCTCGTGGACGTCGACGAAGCGGCGCTCGACGACGATGCGCAACGCATCCTGACCAGCCTGTTGACCTATGGCCCGCAGCAGCAGGCGGCTAACATGCAGGGACGTAAATACTACGTCGTGCCGCGTCCCGGCACGATATCGCCATGGGCGAGCAAGGCGACCGATATCGCGCACAATTGTGGCCTCGGACAAATCAGGCGTATCGAGCGCGGCATCCTCTTCCAGGTCGATAGCGCGGACGCGGTGCCGCTCGAGCTGTTGCACGATCGCATGATCGAAAGCGTGTTTACCACGCTGGAAGAATGCGCGGCGCTGTTTACCCAGCAACCGCCGGCGCCGGTCGGCGAAGTCGATATGCTCGGGCAGGGCGCGGGCGCGCTCTCGCAGGCCAATATCGACCTGGGTCTCGCCCTGTCGACAGACGAGATCGAATACCTCGCCGCGGCCTACGCCGATCTCGGGCGTAATCCCAGCGACGTCGAGTTGATGATGTTCGCCCAGGCCAATTCCGAGCATTGCCGGCACAAGATTTTTAACGCGAGCTGGTCCATCGACGGCGTCGCGCAGGATCATTCGCTGTTCGGCATGATTCGCAACACGCATGCCCGGCATAGCGAGGGCATATTGTCCGCCTACCACGACAATTCCGCCGTGATCGAAGGCTTTTCGGGGCAGCGTTTCGCCGCCGGCGCGGAGGACCACGCCTATGCCTACGAGACCGCCCAGCTCGATATATTGATGAAGGTCGAAACGCATAACCATCCAACCGCGATTTCGCCGTTTCCGGGCGCGGCGACGGGTTCCGGAGGCGAGATACGCGACGAAGGAGCGACCGGCACCGGGTCCAAGCCAAAGGCCGGACTATGCGGCTTCTCCGTGTCGAACCTGAGGATACCGGGATTCGAACAGCCCTGGGAACGGGATCTCGGCAAGCCGTCACGCATCGCCTCGGCGCTCGAAATCATGCTCGAGGGCCCGATCGGTGCGGCGTCGTTCAATAACGAGTTCGGCCGGCCGAATACCTGCGGTTACTTTCGCACCTACGAACAATGGGTCGAAACCCCCGACGGGCCCGAACTGCGCGGTTACCACAAGCCGATCATGGTCGCAGGCGGCGTCGGCTCGATCCGCCGTGAACACATAAACAAACAGGATATTCCGCCGGGTGCGAATATTATCGTGCTCGGCGGCCCGGCGATGCTGATCGGTCTTGGCGGTGGCGCGGCGTCATCGATGGCGAGCGGCCGCAGCAGCGAGAACCTCGATTTTGCGTCGGTACAGCGTGGTAATCCGGAAATGCAGCGCCGCGTGCAGGAGGTCATCGACCGCTGTTTTGCCCAGGGTACGGGCAACCCGATACTGTCGATACACGACGTTGGC
>JBFGQE010000063.1:0-12400 GCA_041564355.1 Gammaproteobacteria bacterium
GCCGGACTTTTCGCCGACGCGTGCAGCAGGTCGCGAAAATTACTCAGCGCGTACTCACGAATCACGTAGCGGTCGTCCGCCGGTTTCAGCGTCGGACCGAGGCCGTTCACCAGGTGGATGTTAAAGTGGTCGCTCCAGAACTCGACCATGACCTCAAACAGCTGGCGCTGGCTGAACATCTGCCGATACTGCGCGGCCGCGATCATCTGCGTCGCGACATCGAAGATGTTATCCGGAAAACCCGCGAGCAGCTCGGCGGGCGTCTTCGTCGTCAGCGGAAACAGGGCCGAGATGTCGGCTTCCAGGGTGCCGTCGTTGATCGCAAGATAATCGAGCTGTTGCTCGAGGAATGCGTCGATGCCGAGATTGTCGATCGCGGCCAGCGAATCGCGGTGCGGGCCGAAACTGGTGCGCTTCAGCGCGGTATATTCAGGTGACGGGGCTGGAATCGTGACATTCGGTGGTGCTGCGAGTAGCGGTGGATCGTCGTCGGATGAACTCGAACTGCTGCCGCAGGCGGGAAGCAGGGTCGTGAGCGCGCCATAACCGGCCACACGCGTGCAAAGCTGCAGAAAATCACGCCGACTGCGCAGTTTCTGCAGGAGTTCGATCAACTCCGGGGAGGGATCCGTTGCCATATCCTCGCCAGGCCCGTTTCAGGAGCATCCAAAGATAGATCATGTTACCTGAATCCGGCATGAACTGAGGACCAACTACTTCACAGAAAAACGGGGATCCGTGGCACCCGATTTTGCATCTTCGACGGTCGAATTGGCGTTTTCACGCCAGACTTCATGATTCGAGGCCTCGTCGGAATGTTGATTCGTCCAGGCACCGACGCTGGCCTCGGCCTGGTGCTTGCGCAGCAGTTGCACCAGCTTGATGATCTTGCGGCGCATGCGGTTGAACGCGACCGTCATCTCGGTGAGTTCGTCGTTGCCGCTGACCTTGATTTCAGCATCGCGCAGGTTGCCCTTGCCGACCTTGGCGGCAAGAAGGCTGACCCGGGAAACGGGCACCAGAACCAGCTTGCGGATTGCGACGTTGATGATGACGAACAGCGCAACGCAGAGTCCGGCCAGGACCAGGACGAAGCTGATGAAAGTCTCTCGCGCCACGTCGGCCGGCAACGAGGGGTTATCGATCACGGCGAAATAGAAACCGGTGCTGCCCAAAGCCAGCGCACCCAGGAACGTGGCCGCCAGGATAAGGTTTATTTTCGTAATCAACTTCACCGCGACTCCCGCCACTCGATTAATCCGCACCGGGGATGGAGAGCGGAAGGTCGGATAAGTTTAGCCGGTTTGCGCGCGACTGCTGTGACGAAAGCCCGCTTTGGCGAAATTTCTTCCGCATCCGATGGCCTCGCCGCCCCGGCCCGCGTGCCGCCCTAGTTGACCCGGGTGACGTCCGCCTGGCCCTCGCCCTGGCTGTAGGGATAGTAATGCTCGACCAGGCGCCTTTCGTAATCGTCCTGGTCGAACGCGGTAACGCGAAAAGACGGGTGCCCGAGCATCGCTTCGTACCAGCGGCGATAGCGCCGCCAGGGCTCGCCATCTTGCGGCAGTTTGAAATCGCGATAGGCAGCCAGCAGAACATCGATACGGTAAGCGAACGGAATCAGCGCAATGTCGACCGCGCAAATCTCGGCGCCCGAGAAATATGGCCCGTCGGGATCCATCGCGCGGGACAGCGTGGCGAGGCCCTCGATCATCTTGTCGCGCGACTCGTCGCGATGCTCGCCGGGCTCGGTCGCCCTGAGAAAACGATACAGGTAAGGCGTAATCTTGCTGCCGATCTGGTCCATCCAGTACTTCTGCTCCGCGCGCGCGAGCGGATCGTCGGCGAAAATCGGTTGCAGGTCTGGATAGCCTTCTTCGAGATACTCGAGGATTCGGATCGATTCGACGATCGTGGTCTCGCCGTCGCCGTGGTGATTCGGCTCGACCAGCACCGGCACCAGCGCGGCACCGCGCGAGGTCTTCAGCCACCAGTCGGAGTAATCGTAAGGATCGACTTCGATGCAATCGAATTCGATCCCCTTGTGCACCAGCGCCATCCACGCGCGTTGCGCGAAGGGGCAGTACCAGGCGTTATAAAGTTTCATCATCGGTTTCGTTTTCCTCGATAATCCCGTTATTGCCCGAATCGGTGATTCAGATCAAGCCTTTTTCTTCCCCGCGGGATAGGGTAAGACATTGCCTCAACGCAAAGCGGAGCATCGAGTGTCTGGGTTAAATCGCGAGCTTGCGAAAAACCTGCGCGAAATCGCGGCCTTGCTCAGGGCACAGCGGGCTAATCCGTTTCGCGTCAACGCCTACCTGCATGCGGCCGCTACCCTCGATAACCTGACACAGGATGTCGCCGGGCTGCTACGGGCAGGGGGGGTCGGGGCTCTGGTCAAACTGCCCGGAATCGGCGAGGGCATCGCGCGCTCGATCTACGAGTACGTCGCCACCGGCCGTATGTCGCGCCTGGAAGGCCTGCGCGGCGCTTCCGACCCGGTCAAGCTGTTTTGCACGATACCGACGGTCGGGCGCACCCTGGCCGCGCGCATTCACGACACGTTGCATGTCGACAGTCTCGAAGCACTCGAAAACGCGGTGCGCGAGGGTCAGCTGGCCCGGGTCACGGGGCTGGGCCAGAAACGCCGCGAGGCAATCGAGGCCTGGCTGCAGCATCACCTGGACCAGCAGCGTCGACGGCTCGGCGAGGCTCGGGTCGGAAAAGCCGGTCCCGGGGTCGAGCTGATTCTGCGGGTCGATCGCGAATATCGCGCGCAGGCGCAAGCCGGAAAATTACCGTTGATCACGCCAAAACGCTTTAACCCGGAAAACCGCGCCTGGCTGCCGATTCTGCATTGCACCCACGCAGGCTGGCATTTCACCGCGCTGTTTTCGAATACCGCCCGCGCACATGATCTGAAACGGGTTCACGACTGGGTGGTGATCTATTTCTACGACGATCACCACCGCGAGGGTCAGCACACCGTGGTCACCGAAACCCACGGCCCGCTGGGCGGAAAACGCGTCGTCCGGGGCCGGGAAGCAGAATGCATTAGTTACTACGAGGACCCGGCGGGGAGCCGATAGGCATTATGCAGCTGCAACAGACCCGCTCCCAGGCCGAACAGCAACAGCAGGAATAACGCGAGACCGCCAAGCAGCGGAATGGTCTGCACCAGGCCGAGCACGAATATCGCCACGGTTAACGAAATCAGTCGACGACCCGGCGTCGACAGCTCCTGTTTAAACAGCGCCGCGCCGCGATCGCCGATAAAGATGCACCCGATCAAAAAGCCGAGTACCAGCGCCACGCAGTAAAGCGCCAGCACGATCAGTCCGATCCAGAAGCCGAGCACGATCAGCATCAGGGCGAAGGCGACAAACGGGGTCGCCACGAGGAAGACGAAACCCGCGCCAAGGCTCGACCAGGGGTTCGCGACAACACGTTTCGCCGATGCGACCGTGTAGCCCGGAAACAGCAGGTAAAAAAGAATACCGGCAACCACCAGCGTCAGCGAAAAGAACAGCCCGAAACCGTGGTCGGCGTAATCCGGGTCGATCGCCTCGTGGGTGACCTGGCCGCTCACACTGGCGCTGGCGTGAGTGCTCGCGGGTCGGGGGCTTTGGTAGCGCAAATCGCCGCCGATTTTCGCGCCTTCGAGCAGATTGATCTGACCTCCCTCGAGCTCGACATCCCCAAGCACCGTGCCGGACAGGTGGATCTCGCCGCCGATTACCGTCAGCTTACCATCGACCGTACCGGCCATGCGCACTTCCCCACCTGCCAGCCAGGCGTCGCCGCCGATACGACTTTCGCCTGACAGCACGATGGATCCGCCCGACGCGGCAAGGTCGTCGCCTATTCGCGCGTCGACGTCGAGTTCGCCGCCGCTGATGCGCACGTCGTCCCTGACCTCGCCGTGAACTCTGAGCGTACCACCGGCGGCAATGACGTCTCCGCTGATGCGATGGCCGATGACGATTTCACCGCCGGCGGCGATCACGTCTCCATCGATGTCGGCGTCAATATCGACAGTCCCGCCGGCCGCGTAAAGGTCGTCATCGAGACTGCCGCGCAGGGTCACCGTTTCGCCGGCCTCGGTGTAGGCCTGCGCCAGGCCGGGCACAGTCAGCGATAACAGCAACAGCAATATATCGCGACGCATTCGCATCACCTGGCGCTATTTTCTAACCAGTCTCGGATTCACTCTGGTCGGTGATTTTCGCCGCTTTCGGCGCGCCCTCGGGCCAGGCGCCAAACGGATAGGGGTGATATTCGGTGTTAAAACTGAGAAACAGCAAAACCTGGTAGGCGTAAGTGCTGAGGCTTTGCCCGAGCTTGCGCAAGCGCTGGTTGGTCTCGCCGGTGAACAATTTCATCAGGAACTGAAAGATGACGACGGCGAACAACACGATTTCAGCGATGGTATAGAAGATGGCGTACAACAGCATGTACAGACCGCGTTTCCAGGTTGACTGGCTCTTGATATTGTCTTTGACGTCGTTGCTCATGTCGCTTCCTCGGCTGGTTGTGCCATTAATATACTCGCGCGCCGCAGAAAATCTAGCAGGCAACAGCCGGTAACCAATTGACCTGGCTCAACCCATTAGCGGGGCAGCGGCGCATAATAGTAAAAGCGTATAAAAACCTGTTCAGCGTCGGTAAATATTCCTTTGCCAGACTGTTACACTGGGCAGCCCGGGGTCATGGAATTCGAGGCTGCCGGTAGCCCGCTGCAAGGAGAAATCATTCCACGTGACTGTAACCGTAAAATTACCCAGGCCTCGCTACAGGCGATACGGCCTGTTGCTCGCGACCTGGCTCGCCGTCAGCCTGCCGGGGGCAGCGACCGCGACCGCCCTGCCCGACCCGCGTGATCTGATCCGCGCGGCGATGGAGCACTGGCGCGGGCTGACATCCTACTCGGAAATGACCATGACCGTGCACCGCAGCGACTGGCAGCGCAGCTTTTCGATGCAGGCCTGGACCGAGGGCGACAAGCTGTCGCTGGTGCGCGTCACCCAACCGAAGCGCGACGCCGGAAACGGCACGCTGGTCAAGGACCGCAACATGTGGACCTTTTCACCGAAGATCAATCGCATTCTCAAGGTGCCGTCATCGATGATGAACCAGAGCTGGATGGGCAGCGATTTCTCCAACAAGGACATCAGCAAGTCGACCGACATCATCGAGCAGTACGATCACCGCCTGCTGCACAGCGAAACCGTCGACGATCGCGTGGTTTACACCATCGAGTCGATCCCGCACGAAGACGCGGCCGTGGTCTGGGGCAAGGAGATTACGCGAATTCGCGACGACTTCGTTTTGCTGCGCCAGGAGTTCTGGGACCAGGACGGCATACTCGTCAAGCAAATGGACTCGACCGAGCTGGGCGTCATGGACGGGCGTACCATCGCCACGCGCATGCGCATGAGCAAAACCGAAACCCCCGACGAGTGGACCGAGATGGTGGTCGACGCGGTTGATTTCGATGTCGAACTCGCGCCCGGCCTGTTCACGTTATCGAACCTGAGGAACCCTCGCCAGTGAACGACGTCACGCTGCGCATGGCCTGGCGAAACCTCTGGCGCCACGGTCGCCGCACCTGGCTTACCGTCGGCGCAATGATATTTTCCAACAGCCTGCTGGTGTTTTCGATTTCGCTGCAGTTCGGCAGTTACGACATGATGATCGACAATACGCTGCAGGCTTATTCAGGGCACCTGCAGCTGCAACACCCGCGCTATCTCGACGAACCGAGGATGCGTTACGCGGTGGCGGATGCGGAGGTAACGGCGCAGCGCTGGCGGGATCGCCTCGGTCTCGCAAGCATCAGCGCGCGCGCCAGCGGTTTTGCGCTGGCATCGAGCAAGCAGCGTTCCTACGGCATCCAGGTTCTCGGCGTCGACGCGCGGCATGAACCGCTGGTGTCGACGCTGCCCGGCCTGGTCAAACAGGGCCGATACCTGGAACCGGGGCGACGCGAGGAAATCGTCATCGGCGCGGCGCTGGCGCGCAACCTGCAGGTCGGCCTCGGTGATGAACTGACCTTTCTCGGCAGCGGATTCGACGATTCCTTCGCCGCCGGCGTGGTCAACATCGTCGGCATCTTCGAATCGGGCATCGCCGATCTCGACCGCTCCATGGCGCAGGTCAACCTGGGTTATTTCCAGGATGCCTTCGCCATGGGAAGCCACGGCCACAGCATCGTGCTGCGCGCGCCGCGCATCGACGACGTCGCCGCGCTGCAGCAGGCGATCCAGGCCCTGCCGGGCAACCCCGAGGACAGCGTGCTGCGCGACTGGGACGAATTGCAACCCGGCCTGCGCCAGGCGATCCAGGCGGATATGACCAGCGCCTGGTTCATGTACATCGTGCTCATCGTGCTGGTTGCGTTCAGCGTGCTCAATACGCAGCTGATGTCGGTGCTCGAGCGCACGCGCGAGTTCGGCGTGATGATGGCGCTCGGACTGAAACCGCAGCGGTTGGCCCGGTTGGTGCTACTCGAGACCAGCCTGATGACCAGTCTCGGGCTCGTGCTCGGCATCGGCGTTGGCTTCCTGGTAACCTGGTATCTGAGCGTGGCCGGGTTTTCCTACCCGGGCATGGCGGAGATGGCGGACAAGTTCAACCTGCCCGAGCGCATGTATCCGGCGATCTCGGCGCTATCGCTAACCCTGGGTCCCGCCGTGGTTGCGGCCGGCTGCCTGCTCGCGGCGCTCTACCCGGCCCTGCGCCTGTACCGCCTGCTGCCGATCGAAGCGATGCGAGCGGTCTGACATGGCCGGTTTCAGACTCCGTTTCGGCGCGCTGCTAACCCTGTCCTGGCGCAACCTGTGGCGTAATCACCGCCGCACCACGATCATGCTCGGCGCGATTTCGGTCGGCGTCTGGGCGATGCTGTTCATGACCGCGCTGATGCGCGGCATGGTCGACGACATGCTCCACCAGGGCATACGCAACCTGCCCGGACATATCCAGATCCAGCACCCCGCGTATGCCGACGACCCCAGCGTGGTCAACAGCATTGCCGCGCCGACGGGCGAGTTGCTGGCAACCCTGGAGCGGTCCGGCGCCGAGCGCTGGACGACCCGCATCCGGGTGCCCGCGGTGATCGCGAGCGAACGCGAAAGTCGCGGCATCAACCTGGTCGGTATCGATGTCGAAGCCGAGGCCGCGTTCAGCGGCATACCTGACCGGATCGCCGAAGGCCGCTTCCTCGACTCGAACCGGGACGACGGGATCGTGCTTGGCGCGCGACTCGCGCAGTTGCTTGAAACCCGGCTCGGTAAGCGCGTCGTCGTGATGAGCCAGGACCCGCAAAACAACCTCAGCGAACGCGGCTTTCGCATCGTCGGCATTTACCGCGCCGAAACCCCGAGCGGCGAAGAATTAAACGTCTACGCGGCGCGCGACACGCTGCAGCAGTTGCTGAACATCGAGGGGCGCGTGTCGCAGATCGTCATCCTGGGCAGGAATTACCGCGATATCGAGCCGCTGTATCGACGCGTTCGGCAGGGCACGCCGGCCGAACTCTCGACCCGACCCTGGTATGAAATCGACAATTACCTCGCGGCGATGTCGAACATGATGGACGGTTTCGTGCTGGTCTGGGTGATCATCATATTCCTCGCGCTTTCCTTCGGACTGGTCAACACGCTGGTCATGGCGATATTTGAACGGGTGCGCGAGATCGGCCTGATCCAGGCGCTCGGCATGCGCCCCGCGCTAATCGTCTACCAGATCCTGCTCGAGTCGCTGTTGCTGCTCCTGATCGGGCTCGCTGTCGGCAACGGCCTCGCGCTGCTGACGGTACTGCCGCTGGAGAGCGGGCTCGATATCTCGATCGTTGCCGAGGGCATGGCGATGATGGGCGCGGGCAGCGTGCTCTACCCTAACCTGACCCTGTACGATACGCTGCTGGCGAACGCGGTAGTCATCATTCTCGGCATCCTGACCAGCATTTTGCCCGCCTGGCGCGCGGCCAGGCTCGACCCCGTGCGCGCGTTAAATACCACCTGACCCCGGCCGAACCCATGACCTCGATCCGCTGCAAACAACTGTGCAAGACCTTCAGGCAGGGTGATGAAATCATCACCGGCCTGGACCACGTCGACCTGACCATCGAGACCGGCGGATTCGTCTGCCTGTCCGGACCTTCCGGCTCCGGCAAAACCACGCTGCTGAATGCGATCGGGGGGCTCGACACGCCCGACAGCGGGGAGATTCATCTCGGCGAGCTGCGCATCGACCAGCTCGACCGCGGGCCGCTGGCCGACATGCGCCTGCATCACATCGGCTTCGTGTTCCAGGCCTATAACCTGATCCCGGTGTTGAGCGCCCAGGAAAATGTCGAGTTCGTGATGCAGGTACAGGGCGTGCCCGCCGCGGACCGGGCGCGCAAGGCGCGCGAGATTCTGCTCGAGGTCGGGCTCGAAGGCATGGAGGACCGCAGACCCGCACAGCTGTCGGGCGGACAGCAGCAGCGCGTCGCGGTGGCGAGGGCGATCGTGTCGCACCCGGACCTGGTGCTGGCCGACGAACCCACGGCGAATCTCGACAGCGTCGCCGCCGAGCACCTGATGGGCCTGTTCGTCGAACTCAACCAACATCACCGGATCACCTTCGTCATCGCGACCCACGACAAGCGCGTTATGGCTTACGCGCGCCGCCTGATCAAGATGCAGGACGGCAAGATCATCGCCGATGTCGCGCAGTAAGTCCCGCAAACGTCCCGTCCTGCAGCCGCTGCTCTGCGCTTTGCTGCTGCTCCAGGCCGGCCTGGCAAACGCGTTCGATTACCGCGGCCAGGTCAAGTTCCGGCACGACAGGCAGAACCTGCCCGACGACAGCCTGCTGCGGGACTTCAGCGACGACCCGGCACGCAATAACAGCCTCGACCTGCGCCTGAACCTGTCCGGCAGCGGCGGCGCCTGGAGCTGGCAGGCCGACTACCAGCTTTCCGCACTCGACGGCGACCGGGTCGGGCTGGCGCGGGACGGTCCGGCGATTGCATCGGGCGGCGCGGCGCTGCCCGACGACGCGCGCAGGCTGTTCGACCTGACCCATCGCATCAGCGACGAGGACGAGCGGGTTGTCGCGCACCGCCTCGATCGCCTTAATCTCGGCTACGCGTCGGCGAGCAGCGTGATCCGCCTCGGCCGCCAGGCGGTGTCCTGGGGCAACGGCCTGGCCTACAACCCGGTGGACTTTTTCAATCCTTTCGATCCGGCCGCGATCGATACCGAGTACAAACCCGGCGACGACATGCTCTACGCGCAATACCTGCTCGATTCCGGCGACGACCTGCAGGCCGTCTGGGTAGTTCGCCGCGATGACGATGACGACGTCAGCCGGCGGGCATCGAGCATCGCTTTCAAGTATCACGGCTTTGCCGCCGGCGGGGAGTACGATTTACTCGTCGCCGAGCATTTCGATGCACAGCTGGTCGCGCTCGGCGGCAGCGTCGATATCGCCGAGGCCATCTGGCGCGGCGACCTGCTGCTGACCCGCAGCGACGGCGAGCGCTTTACCAGCCTGGTGCTGAACGTGTCTTACGCGTGGCAGGCATGGGGACGCAACCTGAGCGCGAGCGTCGAGTATTTTCACAACGGCTTCGGCATCGACGACGGCGATTATGCTCCGGGCGCGCTCGCCGCGGAGCCGGAATTGCTCGCGCGTATCGGCCGCGGCGAATTGTTCACCCTCGGCGAAAACTACCTCGCGGTCGCGGCCACGCTGGAATTGAACCCCCTGTGGCTATTGACCACTTCGCTGTTTGCCAATCTCGACGACCACTCGCAACTGCTGCAAATCATCAGTCGCCATGACCTCGAACAGGACCTGCAGCTGCTGCTCGCGCTCAACCTGCCCCGCGGCAGGGATGGCAGCGAGTTCGGTGGTATCGATTCGGCAATCCCGGAGCGACCGCTCGCCACGGACGGCTCCCTGTTCGCGCAGCTGGCCTGGTATTTCTAATCGGGTAATCGGTCTGACGCGAGCGCGCCCGGATTTCTCCAGCCTTGACCGTCGGAAAACCCGTGATGACGCATCCGGATCCGCTGACGCTGGCCGAGCCCTGCCCGCATTTACCCGCAGGCTTTTCCCGATCGCCGATCGATATTTGATCTGGCTGTAGGGGGCAAAATCGTGCACCATTCTGCCATCATGGGCAGCGAAAATATCATCAATCTTTTCTGGCAGTTCGGTCTCGCCGGGTTGCTGGGTTTCCTCATCGGCCTCGAGCGGGAAATGCGCAGCGAGCACGTCGTCACGCTCGGTATCCGGGACTTCGTTCTGTTCGCGCTGCTCGGCGCACTGGGCGGCTATCTGGGCAACCTGTACGGCAGCCCGTGGCTGATCATCGCCAGCCTGGCAGCACTGCTGGCCTTGATTATGTCGAGTTTCTGGTCCGAGCGCGATCACGGTTCGGGCATCACCACCGAGGGGGCAGCGGTGGTGACCTTCTTTCTCGGCGTGCTGATCATGCACGACGCGAGCGAGATTGCCATCGCGCTTTCCATTGTCACGCTGGCCGTGTTGCTGCCGAAACAGCAGATCAAACGCTTCCGCGCGCGCGTGCAGGTGCACGAACTCCGCGCGGTAGTCCTTTTCCTGACCATCACCTTCATCGTGCTGCCGGTGCTGCCCAACCAGCCTCTGGATAATTACCTCGGTTTTACCGTCGCAAACGTGACCGAGGTGGATGTCGACCGGGGCGAACTGCGGATGAAGCTGCTTGCGGATAAAGAAGTCGAGGTCGGCGAACTTGTCGAGCTCATGACCCCGGACCATGCGAAGCTCGCCCTGGCGGAAGTCAGCCGGGTGAACGGCGGCGAGGTCCTGGCGGTCGTCAGGGAAACTTACGCGGAAGGCCTGAAGGTCGGCGTGGTGGCGCGCCAGCCGCTTGGCATCGAGTTCCTGCAAATCATGCTCTCGGCGCTCAAGCCGTACAAGATCTGGCTGATCGTGGTGCTGGTCTCGTTTATCAGTTTCGTCGGTTACGTGATGATCAACAGCCTCGGCAGTCGCGCCGGCACCGGACTGACCGGTCTCATCGGTGGGCTGGTTTCGAGCACCGTGACATCGATGAGCTTCGCCCGGCGCAGCAAGGAGAACCCGGCTGCCTGCGGGCTGTTTGCGATGGCCGTGATTCTGGCCAGTTCGGTGATGTTTCCGCGGCTGGTGCTGGAAATCGCGGTGGTCAACCAGGACCTGATGAGTAATATCGCGGTGCCGCTCGGGATCATGGGCGTCACCGGGCTTGGGCTAGCTTACTATCACTACCTGAAAACCCGCAGCCTGGCCAGCGAGGGGGTATCGGTGCGCTTCGATAACCCCTTCAGCCTGAAGTCCGCCATCAGTTTCGCCCTGGTATTCGCCACGATTCTGATGGCCACGCGCCTGGCGACGTCCTACCTCGGCAGCGAATGGCTGCCGCTGGTGGCGATCATCAGCGGCCTGACCGACGCCGACGCCATCGCCTTCTCGCTGAGCAGCCTGGAGCATGCCGGGCTGATTTCCCTCGACTGGGCGAGCTTCAACCTGGTGCTGGGCGCGCTATCGAACACCTTCATGAAACTATTACTGATATTCGGCCTCGGCCACCGGGACCTGTTCAAGCAGCTGTTGCTATCCTTCCTGGTCATTGGTGCGGTCGGTATGGTCACCATGTATTTCTATTACGACCTGTCATTCTAGGGTCGGTCGAGTCGTGAATGCTTCGTCACCGCCCGGCCGCTCAGGTCTCGAGCGGACATTCAGGCAGGAGGCCGGGTATACTGCGTGGGGACGATAACCCTGAAATCCGTTTAACGGGAGAGACACGTGACCCGCAGTCCATTACTAGCCGATCTCGAGAGAGCCCTCGATCTCTTGCTCCAGGTCGATGAAAGCAAACTGGAATTCGCCCCGGACGGGACGGTCTCTGCCGATATTCGAAATCTGACGGGCGTGGACGCGTACCCGGTGGATTCCCACCAGGCGAACCTGCGGGCCAGAATCGAGGCCGTCGTCGAAGCGGGAGACAGGCTGAAGCCGCGCGATCCCTCGGATTACGTGTCGAATCTCATCGTCGCCTGCGTGAGGCTTGCACCGCCGAGCGACGACTGAACCCGCAACCCTCGATCGAGCTGGCCGGATAACGATCTCGCAGCTGCCACCTGTTCACGCTTGAATATCAGGGATGAGCGTCGCCGATCCGCCTCACGGGGGTCACGCTAACGCCCGATTCATCGCATTCGATCCGGCTGTCGACTCCGTAGACACGCGCGATATTGTCTCTTGTCAATACCTCGCCGACCGGGCCGTCGCAGTCCAGCCTGCCATGGCTGAGCAGGTAGAGGCGATCACAATAACGCGCGGCGAGACTGAGATCGTGCAGCACGACGACCGC
>JBFGQE010000064.1:0-12212 GCA_041564355.1 Gammaproteobacteria bacterium
GAACTCGGTGCAGTACTTCGTTTCTTATTACGATTATTACCAGCCCGAGGCCTATGTGCCGGCCTCGGACACCTTCATCGAGAAAGACGCGTCGATCAACGAACATATTGAGCAAATGCGCCTGTCCGCGACCAAGTCGCTGTTCGAACGGCGCGACACGATCATCGTCGCCTCGGTCTCGGCGATCTACGGCCTCGGCGACCCGGAGTCATACCTGAAGATGCTGCTGCACCTTGTCGTCGGCGACGAGATCGATCAGCGCAGCATCCTGCGGCGGCTCGCCGAGCTGCAGTACAGGCGCAATGATCTCGAGCTCAAGCGGGGCACTTACCGGGTCCGCGGCGAGGTCATCGACGTGCACCCGGCCGATTCGGATCGCGAGGCGGTACGCATCGAGCTGTTCGACACCGAGGTCGAAAAAATCAGCCTGTTCGACCCGCTGACCGGCGAAATCGGCCGTGATCTCAAGCGTGTCACGATTTACCCGAAAACCCACTACGCGACGCCGCGCGAGGTGATCCTCGCGTCGATCGACGAAATCAAGGACGAGTTGCGCGTCAGGCTCGACGAGCTCAAGTCGCTGAACAAGCTGGTCGAGGCGCAGCGTCTCGAGCAGCGCGTCAATTACGATATCGAGATGATGCGCGAACTCGGCTACTGCAGCGGGATCGAAAACTACTCGCGCTTTCTCTCCGGGCGCCAGGTCGGCGAACCGCCGCCGACGCTGTTCGATTACCTGCCCGACGACTGCCTGTTGTTCATCGACGAGAGCCATGTCACCGTGCCGCAGATCGGCGGCATGTACCGCGGCGACCGCTCACGCAAGGAAACCCTGGTCGAATACGGTTTCCGCCTGCCGTCGGCGCTGGATAACCGGCCGCTGCGCTTCGACGAATTCGAACGCATGTCGCCGCAAACCATATTCGTTTCGGCCACTCCAGGGGATTACGAAACCCGGCTCTGCGGCGAGACCATCGACCAGGTCGTGCGCCCGACCGGACTGGTCGACCCGGTGGTCGAGGTGCGCCCGGCGACAACCCAGGTTGACGACGTGCTTTCCGAGATCAATCTGCGCGTCGAGGCCGGTGACCGCGTCCTGATCACCACCCTGACCAAGCGCATGGCCGAGGATTTGACCGACTATCTCGGCGAGCACGGCATCCGCGTGCGCTATCTGCATTCGGATATCGATACGGTCGAACGGATGGAAATTATCCGCGACCTGCGTCTCGGCGAGTTCGACGTGCTGGTCGGGATCAACCTGTTGCGCGAGGGTCTCGACATGCCCGAGGTTTCGCTGGTGGCGATACTCGACGCGGACAAGGAGGGCTTTTTGCGCTCCGACCGGTCGCTGATCCAGACCGTCGGCCGCGCCGCGCGCCACGTTAACGGCATGGCCATTCTGTACGGTGACAAGATTACCGGGTCGATGCAGCGAGCGCTCGACGAAACCGAACGCCGGCGCGAAAAGCAGATTGCCTACAACGAGCAACACGGCATTACGCCTCGGGGCATCGTCAAGCGCATCACCGACGTGATGGAGCTCGGTGAGGCGCGCTCGCCGGGACGTTGGCGCAAGACTTACGACAAGGTCGCCGAGCCGGTGAAGTCTTACGACCACCTCAGCGCGAGGCAACTGGACGCGAAGCTGAAACAACTGGAGAACACCATGTACGCGCATGCACGCGACCTCGAGTTCGAGGAAGCCGCGCGGGTGCGCGATGAAATCACGGCCTTCAAGGAACGTTATTTCAAGACTTCGGAACTGGAAATGGCGCTCGACTGACGCCATCGGCGAGACTGCATGGGGCTGCATTTCAGCCGTGAGGAATTTGCGCAACGGCGGCAACGCGTCTGTGCGGAACTGCAGCAGCGCGGGCTTGGCGCGTTGCTTTATTTTGCCGGGTAACCGATTAGTTGCTGACCGCGGCTTGGCTGTCTCAGGGGAGATGTCCACAGGCGAACAACTCGCTATGAACGGCCGGGCGGTTAACGGATGTCGTTGACCAGCGAGCGCAGGTCGGCCAGGGCGGACTCGCTGTCAGCGTCGCGGCCGTACTTGAGCCGGTTGTACAGCTCGATAATTCGTGCCAGGCGATCACGCTGCGGGTAACCGCTGGCGTCTATTCGGCGCAGAAACGCGCGCGTATCCTCGGCCGGTTTTCGCCGCAGCCCCTGGCGCGCGAGTTTTTTCGACAGGCGGCGCAGCTGGACCTCGTAAGCCGCCGGCCGCGGCGGTCGTTCGCGATACCAGACGATCAGCCAGAAGCTGCCGGTGACCGCGCCGATCAGCAACACCATCGCGAAGACCATGTCGGACCAGTTTTCGATACCGATATTCAGCTGCCGCAGAAAATTCATCTGTCGGCGTTGATCGTAATTCAGCACCCAGTCATTCCAGCCATGCTGCAGGTTATCCCAGCTGTACAGCAGGTTGCCGAACAGCGGGTTCCGGTTCTGGATGCGAAACCCGGACTCCTCGCCGAGGAGCGCATCGTCGAGACCCTGCTCGATGCGACTCGGCGATACCGCCGCGGTCGGGTCGACGCGCACCCAGCCGCGCCCTTGCAACCAGACCTCGGTCCAGGCGTGCGCATCCGACTGGCGCACGATCAGGTAATTGCCGACGCGATTGAATTCGCCGCCCTGGTAACCGGTCACGATGCGCGTCGGGATGCCGGCCGCGCGCATCAGCAGCGCGAAGCTGCCGGCATAGTGCTCGCAGAAGCCGCGCCGGCTGGAAAACAGGAACTGGTCGACGATATCGCCGTTCAGCGGCGGTGGATTCAGGGTGTAGACGAATTCCTGCTCGCGGTACATGCCCAGCACGTGATTGATGATGTCCGTCGGCTCCCGGTAGCGCTCCGCCAGTGAACGCCCGAGCTCGATGGTCCGCGGATTCGTATCCTCGGGATATTCCAGGTTGAGCGCGAGATAAGCGAAGGATTCGTCGAGGCCGGCCTGGAAAGACAGTCGCGATTCCATCGTGTAGCGCAGTAAATCATTGATTTCACGCTTGTGGATCAGCTGGAAGTCCGCGGTCATAAAGCTGTCCCGGATCAGCCGCGTCGGGAGATCGAGCGCCAATAGCCACTGCTCGCCGTTGGGTTCCAGCGTCACCGTGTACTCTACCGGTTCGCTGAAAGCCGTCAGGGTCAGGGAATCGAGGGGTTTGCGCGGAACCTGCGACCAGCGGTATCCGTTGAACGCGGGCATCACCGGTCCGCGCCAGTACAACCGGTTCTGCGCGGGGACCTCGCCTTCGAACTCGACGCGGAAGGCGACCTCGTTGCTGCGGATCAGGTTGCTGATCTTGCCGGGTGACATGTTGTCGCTCAGCCCGGTAATGCCGCCACGCTGCTCGCTGGTCAGGCCCCAGAGGGGACCGGGAATGCGCGGCACAAGCACAAAAAGGATTAACATCAGCGGGATACATAACACCACCAGTCGCGTGCTGCGCAGCAATCGCTCGCGCAGCGATACGCCATCGTCGCGCTGGTTCAGCGTGATCAGCGTTGCGGTGATCACGATCAGCGTCATCAGCATCAGGCCGGCGGTGAAAATACTCTGTGAAAACAGAAAGTGCGTGGCGATCAGGAAATAGCAGAGGAACACGAGAATCAGCATATCGCGATGAGTGCGGCTCTCGAGAAACTTGAACGAGGTCATCACGGTCAGCAGGGCAAGGCCGGCGTCGCGTCCGACGATGGTCCAGTATTCGGCAAACACGCCGACCCCTCCGATCAGCACCAGCGGGATCAACAGCCATTTCGGCAGCGCGCCGATCTTGCCGATATTCTGCCCGCAACGCCAGGCAAGCGAGACCAGTACGAGCAAGATGATCCAGCCTGGCAGGTTGACGAAATGCGGCGCGATCGAGAACAGGAAGCAGCCGCAAACCGCGAACACCGCGCTACGGTTCGCAATTTCCTGCGGTATCAAGCGATAGGGCAGGTTAGTCGACGGCGCGCTCAGGATCGAACTCCTCGTCAAGTCGGGTCTGGCGGAACACCGCCAGCGCGTACAGGCAGGCATGCTTGTGCGCATTTCCGTAATCCTGCTGGATGGTTTGCCCGGGCAGTCGCAGCCCGTATTTCTGTTCCTCGTTCTCGGCGGCTAACACCAGCGCGGCCATACAGCCAAGACGGTCTTCGAGCGAACCCTCGCGCATTTGATCCCAGTCGATCCACAGTGACGGCCGGGCGTGTCCCTGGAAAGTCTTGGTCAGGAGTCCCTTGCCCCGGGCATAGGCTTTCCACGATATGTGACGCAGCGATTCGCCCTCGCGATGCTCGCGCAGGCCGGCGAAGTCGTCGCCCTCGATCGTGCTGGTCGAGGTTTTGCCCTCGAATTGTTCGATCATGGAGTGCTGCAGCCTGGCGTCGCTCTGCGGCCTGTGGTACACCAGGATCGGCAGGTCGAAGCGCAACCATCCCCAGGCATGAAACAAGCCGGTCGGATAGCGCGTAAACACGGTAATCCCCTTCGGCTTGAACTGTCCGCGTGCGTAAGTCGGTAATCTCAGCCTGGCCTCGGCCTGGCCCCCCGGGTCGAGTTTTACATAGACCGGCGGCTGGTTGTCGTACTGGATGCCAATGGCGTAGCGTTTCGACTGGTTGGCATGGCTGAGCTCGAAATGCAGTTCACAGGATTCGCCGCAGAAAACCGGGCGCGGTATGTCCAGTTTGACGCTGATTCCGAGCAGGTTCTTGTGCGTGTACCACAGGCTGATGATCGCCAGCGAGGTCAGCATGAAAGTCAGCACGAAGGCCATGCTGTTCTGGTAATTGATCGCCGCCAGAAACAGGAAAAACAGCATCACCGCGAACAGGTAGCCAAAACGCGTCGGCAGTATGTAAAGGCGGCGGTTATGCAGCAGGATACTGTCGCGGCTCGGCGGATTCTTGATCTCGAACCAGTTGTCGATGCGGCGGCGCAGCGGGGCTGGCAGTAACAGGGTTGCCACCTGCGGTACCTAGGGAATGGCTACCTGTTCAACCAGCTCGTCGACCAGGTCGCGTACTGGCCGGCTATGCTGTTCGGACGGCGTCAGCCGGTGTTCCGCGATCGCGGCGAAAACGGCCTGCACATCGCCGGGTTCGACGTGGCTGCGACCCTGCATCAGCGCCCAGGCGCGACTCGCGTGGATGACCGCCAGCGCGGCGCGAGGCGAGATTCCATAGACGAACAGGCCCGGATTGCGCGTCGCGTGAACGAGTTGCTGCACGTAGCGCAGCAACGGGTCGGAGCAATGCACGTCGTCGACCGCGTACTGGATCTGGATGAAGCGTTCGATACTGATCACCGGCGAGGTTTGCTCGACGAGGTCGCGCGGGTTACCGCCGGAGAGCAGCGCGTGTTCGGCTTCCGCGTCGGGATAGCCGAGCGAAATTTTCATCATGAACCGATCGAGCTGCGATTCGGGCAGCGGGAAGGTGCCTGATTGATCGAGTGGGTTTTGCGTGCCGACGACAAAGAACGGTTCCTCGAGCTTGTGCGTTTCGCCTTCAACCGAAATCTGCTTTTCTTCCATCGCTTCGAGCAGCGCGCTCTGCGTTTTCGGCGTTGCGCGGTTGATTTCGTCGGCGAGCACGAAATGCGCGAATATCGGGCCCGGGTGAAACTTGAAAACCTGCGTTTTCGGATCGAAGATCGAAACGCCGAGAATATCCGCGGGGAGCAGGTCGCTGGTAAACTGAATACGGTTGAAGGCGAGGCCGAAAACGCGCGCGATGGACTGCGACAGGGTCGTCTTACCGACGCCCGGTAAGTCTTCGATCAGGCAATGCCCGCGCGCGACGAGGCAGCAGACCGCGAGTCGTACCTGTTGAGGCTTACCCAGTATAATGGTTTCGATTGCGCCAACCGCCCGGTTGAGATCGGCCTGGAACTCCGCAATCGAATGATCCGCCTTATCAAGCATGCGCATATCCGACAAAAAGAATGGTATTTGGGACCAAGTGTAGCCGAAAACGTTCTGCCATGCCGTGAAATAGGACACGCTCTGTTACACGGTTTTACGCTGTCCGGAGGGCTTCCAGGCGGGGAAAATGACATCCGGCATGGTCGAGCGGCCGAGCAGGCGGGCAGGCGCCAGCGTCATCGAGCCGTAGCGTCGGTTAAACCGGTCCATCGCCCCCGGTGCGCGCGCACGCGGTCCGGCCGCTTGCGCCGATACAGGTCGAACTGGCAGGGTAGAATCGGATCCAGCGCGACCTTTTCGTTGTCGATCAACGCGACGACGATATCGCCGTCCGCGGCGTGCCGCTGGCTTTGCGCGACCGCGGTGTCACCGCGAAAAATTCCGATCTCGAGCAGCGAATCGTCGTGTACTTCGAGCGGGTAATGTCCCGCTTCGGTCAATAGCGCAAGCAGTTGGGCTCGATTTTGTTGGTGGCTCAGGGTGGACGTCATCAGGTTGATCACGACAGAGAACAAAACGAGAGCATACAAGTGAAAATCCCGTTCGAAAAAACCCGCCCGGTGAACCGGCCTGGACCGTCGTCGTCGCCCCGGAATTCGATCGATCCGGATCGATTTGGTGGTATCGACAATGCTTCCGCTTCGGGCGATCCGGTTGCGGAATTCGCCTGAACCGGTGCATTATTGCCGTTGGCTATCGATCCCCGGGCTTCGGTTGAGATTCGGGCGGTCGAAATGTCCTCGGCCGTGGGAATTGTCCGACTTCGATCTCTGGCGGATGGTCCTCAGGCCGCGTACCGCCCGGCAATGCAATGATCTCGGCCGCGGGCCGAATCACGGCAACGAGCGAACAGGCTTCGATAGAATTTGCCAATCGACAAATCAGGGCTAGTGGCTACTCTTTAACGCTTTTATGACATATAAATGAGAGACCATCAGGGCGATGAATAATAAAGGGCGGATGAGCAGCCGAGCGTTGATACTTTGCGTCGATGACGAACCGGTCAATCTGACCATTATGGAAGAGTTGTTGCAGGACAAGTACGACCTCGCCACGGCCAAATCCGGCGAGGGTTGCCTGGCACGGGTCGGCGAAGCTATCCCTGACCTGATATTACTCGACGTGAACATGCCCGATATCGACGGGCTCGAGACCTGCCGTCGCCTCAGAGCCGGGCAGGACACCGCCGACATTCCGATCATCTTCGTCTCCGCGCTGGCCTCGCACGAGGAACTGATGGCAGGCTACGAGGCTGGCGGCGACGATTACATCACCAAGCCGTTCAGTGACGAAATCCTGCAAAAGAAGATTAACGTCGTGCTCGCCAGCCAGCGGCGTAAACGCGAGCTCGAGCAAAGTGTCGACCGTGCCGCCGAGGCGCTGCAGGACACCTTGTCCGGCACCGAGGCGCTGGCGACGGTGGTCCGCTTTCTGAACCAGAGCCACGGGGTCGCGACGCGGTCCGAGCTGATTGGCAGCCTGTTCGAGTGCCTGCGCAGGTTCGAACTGGACAGCAGCCTGCTGGTTGTCGACGAAAGTGAAAACGAGGTCTGGTTCAGCGACGACATCGACCGCCCGATGGAGAGCCAGATCCTGGAGAGTCTCCGCGGGCAGGACCGCGTGGTCAATTTCGGCACGCGCATCGCGCTGAATGCGGATCTCGCGACGCTGCTGGTGCGTAACCTGCCTGCCGACAAGGGCAAGGTCGAACGGTTGCGCGAATACCTCCCGATCCTGATCGAAGGCCTCGACGACAGGTTGCTCGGCATGCGGGCCGAGCAATCGCTGGAGCAGCGTCGCGGCGTGCTCGCCGAAATGCTCGACGCCACCCGCATCGGTCTCGATCAGATCGATGCGATTCGCGCCCGGCAAAAAGCGCAGGTAAGCGAGATTCTTGCCGACATGCAGGCCGAGCTCGAACAGGCGCTGCGCCGTCTCAAGCCGGACCGTGAAGACAAGGCCCGCTTGCGTGAAATTATCGAGGAAGCCGGACATCGCATCGAGACTGCGCACGATGCCGCCGAGAGCCTCGAAGAACGCATCCACGAGATTGTGCTCGAATTGTCCCGCGCGATGGGCAGCGAAGAATAAGGGAGGGGGAGTAAAAGGGCCGGAAACGGGGCAGATCTGTTTGCATAAAAAATAAGCTGCCGGTAACAAATAGATGTGCCCCGTTTCCTGACTTTATCCCGTGCTGGGGTATAATGCCGCGATTTTCAACTTGCGGCAGACCAGGAATTCATGAAAGACGCGGTCATCGTTTCCACTGCGCGTACGCCGATCGGCGTGGCATTCAAGGGATCACTGAACAACATCAAGTCGCCTACCATGACGGCGCACGCGATTCGCCATGCGGTCGAGCGTGCCGGCATCGACGGCGCCGAGATCGATGACGTGATTATCGGGTCGGTGTTGACCGCGGGGACAGCCGGGATGAACATCGGCCGGCTCGCGTCGCTGGCGGCCGGGTTACCGATGTCGGTTCCGGGGCAGACTGTCGATCGGCAGTGTTCGTCAGGGCTGATGGCAATCGCGATCGCGGCCAGGCAGATCATCGTCGACGGCATGGATATCGTTGTCGCCGGCGGGCAGGACAACATTTCGGCGGTACAAAACCAGTATTTCCCGTGGGTCGGCGAGCAAGCCGACGAAAACGTGGTGCGCCACGCCGAACACGCCTACATGCCGATGCTGGCCACGGCCGAATTCGTCGTCGACAAGTACGGCATTTCTCGCGAAGCGCAGGATGAGTACGCGCTGCAGTCGCAACAGCGCACCGCGGCTGGCCAGCAGGCCGGTGCCTTTGACGACGAAATCGTGCCGATCAGCGCGACGCGGATGATCAAGGACCGCGACAGCGGTGACATCAGCTATGCCGAAACCACGCTGGAAAAGGACGAGGGTAATCGTCCGCAGACCACGCCCGAAGGCCTCGCCGGACTCAACCCGGTTATCGATGGCGGTACGATCACCGCGGGCAATGCCAGCCAGCTGTCGGATGGCGCCTCGGCCTGCGTGCTGATGGAAGCGACGCTCGCCGAGAAGCGAGGCCTGCAGCCGCTCGGCATATATCGGGGTATGGCCGTGGCCGGAAACGCGCCCGAGGAGATGGGCATCGGACCGGTTTACGCGATCCCGAAACTGCTCAAACGACACGGCTTGTCGATCGACGATATCGACCTGTGGGAACTCAACGAAGCCTTCGCCTGCCAGACGATTTACTGCCGCGACGAGCTGGGCATCGACAACGAGCGCTTCAACGTCCACGGTGGATCGATCTCGATCGGCCACCCCTACGGCATGACCGGAGCGCGCCTGACCGGTCATATCCTGCTCGAGGGCCGGCGTCGCGGTGCGCGCTACGTGGTCGTGTCGATGTGCGTTGGCGGCGGCATGGGCGCCGCGGGCCTGTTCGAGGTGGTGACATGAACCTGCGCCGCCTGATCATCTACCAGGGCATACCGGCAGCGGTCATGCTGCTGCCATTTCTCTGGGTCGCGGTGTTCGACGATTACCGCGCGCTGAAACGCGAAGACGGCGTTATCGAGAACCTGACCGTGCTGTTTCTCGTGATCGCGATCGGTTTCTGCATCGCGTCGCTGCGCCATTTAAAAACCAGACAGGTCCCGCGTACGCTGCGCGTCTGGCTGTTTTTGCTGATTTTGGGTTCCGCTTATTTCGCGCTGGAAGAAATCTCCTACGGCCAACACCTGTTCGGTTGGCAAGCCGAGGGGACCTGGGCCGAGATCAACGACCAGCAGGAAACCAACCTGCACAACGTGCACCCGGTATTCGACCAGTTGCCGCGCGCTCTGCTGACCCTTGGCATCCTGATCGGCGGTGTGATCCTGCCGCTGTACCGATACTTTCGCAAGATCGAGCTCGAGGAATCGGATCGTTTTTACTGGCAATGGCCGACCCTCGACTGCGTCACCGTGGGCCTGCTCGTGATCCTGATTCGGCCGGTGCTCGAGCCATTCGAACTCGAATTCATCAACATCGGGGAGACCAAGGAAAACCTGATTGCGATGTTCATCATGCTCTACTGCATTTCGCTACGCGCGCGAATCGGGCTAAAAGCGCCCGCGGCCCCAGCCGGCGAGACGACCTGAGCGGGTCAGCGACCTTTCCACACCGGGTCGCGTTTCTCCGCGAACGCACGCGGACCTTCCATGAAATCCTCCGACATTAGCATGCGCTGGTAGATCGGCAGCTTCGCGTTGCCAGGCTTGGTCGCGGCGAAGGCTTGTGGCAGGGGCAGGTTATGGATCGCCGGCACGACTTCTTTCAGCGCCTGCAGCGCTAGCGGCGCACCGCGCGCCACGTCACGCGCCAGCGCCAACGCCGTGTCACGTAGCTCGGCAACCGGGCAAACCCGGCAAACCAGGCCCCAACCGAGCGCTTCCTGCGCGCTCATGCGCCGTCCGGTATAAAGCAGGTCCAGCGCGACGTTATAGGGGACTCGGCGCGGCAGAATCTGCACCGCACCGACATCCGGCAAGAAGCCGCGCTGCATTTCAGGGAGGAAAAACTCGGCGTGATCGGCCGCAACGATCAGGTCAGTCGCCAACGCGATTTCGAACCCGCCGCCGACCGCCATGCCGTTGACCGCGCCGATCACGGGTTTTTTCAGATCCCAGAACTCGCTGATGCCGGCGAAGCCGCCGGGACAGGCGAAGGCGCTGTTGACCGCATCCTCGTTGTTGTCGAACGCGGCGATTTCCTTCAGGTCCCAGCCAGCGCTGAAGATGCGCTCTCCGCTCGCGGTGATCACGCCGACGCTGAGATCGTCGTCTTCCTGCAGGCGCGACAAGGCCGTGTAAATGGCGTGCGACACGGCCGGGTTGATCGCGTTGGCCGGCGGACGGTCAATCGTGATGAACATGATGCGATCGAAGGTTTCGACCTCGACTCCTGGATTCATACCGGTGCCCCGATTTTTATGTGGATTCGCTACCAATATATGTCAAAATCGCGCCGCGATCACTTCTACGGGGCAATCCATGAGGCACCGTTTAACGCGCCTGCTGGCGCCGCAATCGATTGCCATCGTCGGCGCTTCCGCGCGTGCCGGCAGCATCGCCGCGGCGACGCAGCGCCAGCTGCAGGCGAGCGCCTACCGTGGCCGCATCCTGCCGGTGAACCCGCGTTACGACGAAGTCTTCGGTGAGCCCTGCGTCGGGCGCCTGCTCGACCTGCCGGTCACGCCGGATCTGGTGGTTTATGCGATCAGCGGTCTCGCGTTGGAACAGAGCTTCGACGAAGCCATTGAAATTGGTGTCGGCGGCGTCGTCATCTACGCCGCGAACCACGTCGAGAACGACGTTGAACCGCCGCTAACCGAGCGCCTGCGCGCCAAGGCCGCCGCCGCGGGGATCCCGGTCTGCGGCGGTAACTCGATGGGCTTTTACAATTACGACGACAACGTCTTCGTCAGCTTCGACACGCCACCGCCCGGGCGCCCGCCGGGCCATATCGGGCTGATCGCACACTCCGGCTCGGGCATGACCTATCTTGCCAACAACGACCTGCGATTTTGTTACAACTACGTCATCGCCAGCGCGCAGGAAATCAACGCCAGCGTCGGCGACTACATGGATTACCTGCTCGAGCAGGCCACCACGCGGGTGATCGCAGTTCTGCTCGAAGCGGTGCGCGATGCACCGGGCCTGATAGCGGCGCTGCACAGGGCGCGCGCGAAGTCCATCCCGGTGGTGATCATGCGTCTCGGGCGCAGCGAGCGCGGTGCGCGCATGGCGATGAGCCACTCCGGCGCGATGGTCGGCGATTACGCGGCGCTCGCCGCGCTGTGCCGACGGCATGGCGCCATCCTGTGCCGCGACCTCGACGAAATGATCGTGACCGCAATGCTGTTCGCGACGGGCCGGCGTGTCGAGCGCGGCAAACTCTCCGCGATGCTCGATTCCGGCGGCATGCGCGAGCAGATGATCGACCTGGCCGAGGACCACGGGATTCCATTCGCGCGGATCGCGGACACGACCACCGCAACCCTGCGTACGCATCTGGAAGCGGGGCTCGACGCGGTCAACCCGATGGACGGGATGGGCGCCCTGGGGCGTAATTCTGCGCAAACTTTTCTCGAATGCGGCAAGGCGCTGCTCGACGACGCCGAGACCGGTCTGCTCGGTTTCGAGTTCGAGTTTCGCGATGGTTTTTCGCATTACCCGGAACTGCTCGACGTGGCGCGCGAACTGGCGGCCTGGAACGATAAGCCCGTGGTGCTGATCAACAGCAGCAGTTACAGCAGCCTGGCCCGCACCGCGGCGGA
>JBFGQE010000065.1:0-12013 GCA_041564355.1 Gammaproteobacteria bacterium
AACCAGCCGCCCAGCAGCGCGTAGGTGACAACGTGGGAAACCTTGTCGCCGACCCCGACATCCGGCACTGGTAACAGAGACAGTACGGCCACCGCGAGCAACAAAGCCAGGCCCAGGGCGTACCAGAGTTTGCCCAGTTTCAGCGCCGCACCTGCCCCGTCCCCGGGCGCCGGATTCCCCATCGCCTAGCCGATAACCGCGAAGATCAGCACGCCGAGTAACACGCGGTAGATGACGAACGGCAACATGCCCAGCCGATCGACCAGGCGCAAAAAGAAATGGATGCAAAGTCCGGCGCTGATCGCCGACAGCAGCACGCCGAGCCCCAGGTCGGTCCAGCTTATCGGGCTGACCTCGGTCAGCATGCGCAGCGTCTGCAGTGCGCCACTGGCGAAGATCACCGGAATCGCGAGCAAAAAGGAGAAACGCGCCGCGGACTGGCGCGTCATCCCGAGCAGCAGGCCGCTGGTGATCGTGATGCCGGCGCGCGAGGTCCCGGGAATTAACGCCAGCACCTGGAAACAGCCGATGATCAGCACGTCGCGCAGCTCAAGCTGGTGCTCGTCGCGCAGGCGGCGTCCGCGACTATCGGCAAACCAGAGCAGCAGGCCGAACAGGATCGATGCGCTGGCAATGATCCATGGTGAACGAAGTTTCGCTTCGATCGGGCCCTGCAACAGAAGGCCGGCGAAAATCGCCGGCAGCGTGCCGATGATGACCCACCATGCCAGGCGACTGTCGCGATCCGGGGCACCGCCGCACAGCGAGCGTGCCCAGGCCAAGAGCATGCCGCGCAGCTCGTGGCGAAAATAAAACACGACCGCGATCAGCGAACCGAAATGTACGGCGACGTCGAACACGAGGCCCTGGTCCGGCCAGCCGAGCCAACGCGGCAGCAGGATCAGATGCGCCGAACTGGAAATGGGCAAAAATTCGGTAATCCCCTGGATGAACGCGAGCACCAGGATATGTAAATTATCCAAGCAGGCCCCCCCGGCGCATCGCGGGCAGATTCGGATCCAGATTCTTCTGTAATGCCAGCACTTTGAACTTTTCTCCCATTTCCTGCGGCAGCGTCAGCGTCTTGACCTGTTGCGCAATAGCCAGGCTGGTTGCGCTATCCGCGCCCTCGCCGCGCCTGGCGACAATATCGAGCAATCCGTTGGCGAGTAAAAACTCGGCCTGCGTGACCAGCCCGCGGGGTTCGAAACCGCTTCGTTCTGCCGCGTCCGCGCAGGCATCGAAATCAATAAAAGCGGTAACATCCTGCAGCCCGGGATAAACCAGCGGGTCGTCGTGCGCCCGATGGCGATAGTGACAGCGCAGCGTGCCACGCACGCGTTGCGCATGGTAGTACTCGTCCTGTTCGTAACCATAGTCGATAATGAACACCACCACACGATCACAGGCCCGGGCAAGCGCGCCAAACCACGCTGCATAATTCAGGTTCAGCTCGGTGCTGTATCCCGCTGGCAAGGCCCCCACCCGCGCTTCGATCGCAACCAGCGCCGCGCGCACGTCGTCGCGCGGATCAACTTCTCGCCAGCAAAAACGTTCGCCATCGAAAGCGACACCCGCTTCACGCCAGGTTTTCCGTTTGACCACGCGCACGGCCGGCATCGCATCGAGCACCTCGTTGGCCAGCACGATCCCGTCGAAGCCTTCGGGCAGGCGTTGTAACCACGAGATCTTGCGGAACAATGCTGCAGGCAGCTCGTGGCGCAGGTATTCCTGCTGGCGCCGCTTCAGATCCGCGCCGAGGTCGATGATCAGGTATTGTTCGAGCGCGTCCAGCGAAGCCAGGATCTGCGCACAGAGCTTGCCGCTACCGGCGCCGAATTCGAGCACCTGCGGCGCGCAGCCCTGTCCCAGCAGGTCATCGAGCTGCTGCGCCAGGCATTCGCCGAAAAGCGGCGAAATTTCCGGCGCGGTAACGAAATCGCCGCCAGGGCCGAACGGTAACGCGGCGCCACTGTAGTATCCGAGCCCCGGTTCGTGCAGCACCAGGCGCATGTACTCGTCGAAACCAATGACGCCGCCAGCCGCCTCGATCGCGGCGAGAATCTTCTGCACCAGCCGTGTACTGTGTCGGCTTGCCTCGGCGCCGGGCTCGGGTAGCTCGAGCCCGCCGGCGTCAGCCCCGGGAGGCGAATTCATCGTGCTTCCAGGACTTGCCGCCGCGGCTTAGCGTCTGCTCGGTAGAATGATATGATGACTCTTTTGTCATTTTCACTGGGCTGATGTCACTGACTGCTAAAAGCGCGCTGGTAACCGGTGCGGCGAACCGCCTCGGCGCGGAGATCGCCCGCACTCTACATGAAAATGGGGCAAATCTCATTATCCACTACCGCAGTTCGAAGCACGCCGCCGAAGAGCTGATCGAGGAATTGAACGGGTCTCGCACCGACTCGGCCGTTGCCTTCGGCGCGGACCTCGCCGACCTGAATCAGCTGGAACAGCTCGCGGTCGATGCAATCGGCGCATTCGGTCGGCTCGACATACTGGTTAACAACGCCTCCAGTTTCTACGCGACACCGCTGGGCGAAATCGATGTCGAAGCCTGGGACGACCTGGTGACGAGTAATCAGCGCGCGCCGCTATTTCTTGCCCAGGCTTGCCGGCAGGCGCTGCAACAGAGTTCCGGCTGCATCATCAACATGGTCGATATCCATGCGACGCGGCCGCTCAGGCATTACAGCACGTACTGTAGCGCGAAGGCGGCCAACCGGATGCTGGTCAGGTCACTGGCCCTGGAGATGGCGCCGGCGGTACGCGTCAACGGCATCGCGCCGGGCGCCATCCTGTGGCCGGCAGACGACTCTGGCGGTAACGCGGCCGAGCAGCAGGCACTGATCGAGCAAATACCCCTGCGCCGCCGCGGCACCGCGCGAGCGATCACCGACACGGTCATGTTTCTCGCGACCAACGACTATATCACCGGCGAGGTGATCCGAGTCGATGGCGGTCGCATGCTCAACTAAGGACATTCGAAATGACCCGTTACTGGAGCGAAATCGTCGAACGGCTGGAGCCCTACACGCCGGGCGAACAGCCGCGGGACCAGCAGTACCTGAAGCTGAACACGAACGAAAGCCCGTTTCCGCCGGCACCGGCGGTCAACGCCGCGCTGCAGCAGTTCGCCAGCGCAGACCTGCGCCGCTATCCGGACCCCGAGAGTCGCGAACTCGTCGCAGCGCTGGCTGACTACCACGGCATCGAGGCCGAACAGGTTTTTGTCGGCAACGGCTCCGACGAGGTCCTGGCGCACGCTTTTCATGCACTGTTTCAGCAAGCTCGACCGATCCTGTTTCCGGACATCAGCTACAGCTTCTACCCGGTCTACTGCAGGCTGTACCGCATCGATTACCGGCAGATTCCGCTGGACGACGCCTTTCGTCTCCGGGTTTCGGATTACGCGGGCGATAACGGTGGCGTCATCGTACCCAATCCGAACGCACCGACCGGTATAGCGCTCGCGCTCGACGACATCATGCGCCTGTTGCAGGCCAACCGCGACGCCGCGGTAATCATCGACGAAGCCTATGTCGATTTCGGCGCCGACAGCGCGCTTGCGCTGCTCGATGACTTCGACAATCTGCTGGTCGTGCGCACATTCTCCAAGTCGCGCAGCCTGGCCGGCCTGCGGCTCGGTTATGCGCTAGGCCATGCCGGACTGATCGAGGCGCTGCAGCGGGTCAAGAATTCATTCAACTCTTACCCGGTGGATCGCCTCACCAGCGCCCTCGGCATCGCCTCTTTGCGGGACGAAAAATACTTTCGCCAATGTATCGACAAGATTGTCGCCAACCGCGACCACCTCGCCGATGCGCTCGAGGAACTCGGCTTCGAAGTGTTTCCATCGAGCAGCAATTTCATCTTCCTACGCCATCCGACGGCAGCTGCCGAGTCGCTTTACCGGGAACTCAGGGCGGCGGGCATCCTGGTGCGCTATTTCAGCGCCGCGCGAATCGATAACTGCCTGCGCATCACCGTGGGCAGTAAAACGGAATGTGACGCGCTAATCGAGACGCTGCATAAAATCGTCGCTCCCGGGTGAATACCCGCAACGCCTCACAACTCCAGCGGATAAGGGTCGAGTCGCGGAGCGGCGGGCGCCATCTGTTGCCATAGGATCGCGAAGCGCTCGCCGGTCTCCGGGTGACAGCGCTGCGGGACGAGGTCTTGCAAAGGCTTCAACACGAACGCATTCTCCCTGATCTCCGGGCGCGGCACTCGAATCCCCGGCAAATCGATGATTTCGTCCGCGTAGAGCAGGATGTCGATATCGATCGGACGACTGGCAAACTTGGGCAAACTGCGATCCCGGCCGAGCGCGTCTTCGATCCGGTGAAACTCGGTGACCAGCGCTTCGACCCCGAGCGGCGTATCGAAACCCGCCACCAGGTTCAGAAAATCGCTGCCGTCGAACCCGACCGACGCGGAATTGTAAACCGGCGAAAGCTCCAATTCGCCGAAGCGTTCGCGCAACGCCGCGATCGCGTCGCGAATCATCTTTTCCCGATCGAGATTACTGCCTATGCCGACATAGACTCGCTGAGTCATGCAGGCTTACTGCCGCGCTCGATGATGACGCCAACCGATTTCGAACCGCGCACCGCACCGGGCTTGTGCAAGGTCAGCCTGACCCAGGGTACCTCGAATTCTTCGAGGATAATACGGCAAATCTGTTCTGCCAGCGCCTCCACCAGTTCGTACTCGGCCTGCTCGACGAACTCGATCAGGCGCTTGGCCACGGTCTTGTAGCTCAGCGTGTCGTCGATCGCATCGCTCTGCGCGGCCTTGCTGATATCGGTTGCCATCTCGATGTCGAGGCTGATCGTCTGGCGAATCTTGCGTTCCCAGTCGTAAATGCCGATCACGGTTTCGATTTGTAAATCCTGAATAAATACAATATCCATCTGGGAGGTTCCCGGTCCACGAAGCAGGCTGCAATCTTAGCCGTTGGCGCCGCCAAAAGAAAACGCCAAATGTCTGAAAATCCGACGGAATTCTGCCCTCCGGCAGCTTGAATCCGCTATGGGCTTCTGGTAGAGTTCGCGCCCTCGAAGTTATCTCGCTGGTTATCGGAGTTCCATCATGTCCCGGGTCTGCCAGGTGACAGGCAAAAAACCTGTTTCCGGAAACAACGTATCGCACGCGCACAACAAGACGCGGCGCCGCTTTTTGCCCAATCTGCACACGCACCGATTCTGGGTCGAATCCGAAAATCGCTGGGTCAAACTGCGCGTCTCTGCCAAGGGCATGAGAATTATCGACAAGAACGGCATCGACGCGGTGGTCGCGGACATGCGCAAACGCGGCGTAAAGTGCTAGGAGACTCGCGATGAGAGATTTGATCAAACTGGTTTCAACCGCCGGCACCGGCCACTACTACACGACTTCGAAAAACAAGAAAAACACGCCCGACAAACTGGTGTTCAAGAAATACGATCCGGTTGTGCGCAAGCACGTCGAATACAAGGAAGCAAAGATCAAGTAAGCGCAGCGTCGCGCTCGAAAAACCGGCGGCAGCCGGTTTTTTTGTGTCCGCCCAATTTGCCCGGAAGGACGCTTTCATCTCGTCCCGAGTCAGGTATGATTAGCGCCAGAATAACCCCCAGGGGATTCATGACAGAGGCACTTATTCGGGTCGACAACCTGTCCCGCTATTACCAGAACCACTGCGCGGTCAGCCGCCTCAGCTTCACGCTTGATGCCGGTGAGGTGCTTGGTTTTCTTGGACCCAACGGCGCCGGCAAATCGACCACGATGCAGATCATCAGCGGCAACCTGGCGCCCAGCGAGGGCGAGGTCAGCATCGCCGGTCACGACATACTCGAATCCCCGCGGGAAGCCAAGCGCCAGCTCGGCTACCTGCCGGAGCACCCTCCGGTTTACCGCGACTCCAGCGTCGACGAGTACCTCTCCTTTTGCGCGCGCCTGCACGGCATTGCGTCCAGCGCCGTCGGCCCCGCGCTCGATCGGGTCAAGCGACAATGCGGGCTCGAGGAAACGGGTCCCCGATTGATCGGCAACCTGTCCAAGGGTTTCCAGCAACGCGTCGGCATTGCGCAGGCGATCATCCACGACCCCCCCGTGGTGATCCTCGACGAACCCACGGTCGGGCTCGATCCGATCCAGATCCGCGAAATCCGCGGTCTTATTCGTGATCTCGGGAGCGAGCGCAGCGTTATCCTGTCGACCCATATCCTGTCCGAGGTACAGGCCACCTGCGACCGGGTGCAAATCATCCGCGCCGGGGAGCTAATTTACAATGCGTCGATCGAATCGCTGCGCCAGGGTCACGAAACCCTGGTGCGCATCGCGCTGCGGGCAAAGGTAGCCGTCGACGATATCGAAGCCCTGCCCGGCGTCGACCAGGTGGAATCGCTGACGGACGGGCGCTACCGGGTCTATCTCGCGCCCGATACCAGCGCGGAAAACCTGGTCGAGGCATCGGTGCAGCAGTCCTGGGGCTTATACGAACTCGTGCCCGAACAACAATCGCTCGAAGACCTGTTTATCGAGCTCACCGGCGACGAAGAGGCCGTGCAAGAATGATCTGGGTTATCGCCAAACGGGAATTTTTCGCGATGTTCAGATCGCCGCTGGCCTGGATAATCCTGGCGGTCGTCCAGGCCGTTCTCGGCTACATGTTTCTCGCCAACCTGGATAATTTTTTCCTGCTGCAGCCGCAGCTGACGCAGCTCGAGAACACGCCCGGCGTAACCGACGTCGTGATTACGCCGCTGATGCAGGTCGCGGCCATCATCCTGCTGATGATCATGCCGCTGATCACGATGCGCTCGCTGGCCGAGGAAAAGCGCAATCGCACGCTCAGCCTGCTGGTGTCGGCCCCGCTCAGCATGAGCGAAATCGTGCTCGGCAAGTATCTCGGCCTGCTGCTGTTCGTGTTGATCCTGGTCAGCCTGCTGATGCTGATGCCGCTGTCGCTATACCTCGGAACGAGCCCGGATGCCGGCAAGCTGCTGTCGATCTACCTCGGCATGCTGCTGCTGCTCGCCGCGTTCTCGGCAATCGGTCTGTACCTGTCCAGCCTGACCGAAAACCAGACCATTGCGGCGGTCGGCACCTTCGGCGTATTGCTGATGCTGTGGATCATCGACTGGATCGGAGGATCGATTGACAACGGTCAGAGTATTCTGGCCTACCTGTCCCTGCTGCAGCATCACCAGTCAATGCTCGAAGGGGTATTCGACACCGCCGATGTGGCCTACTACCTGATCCTGATCGTCGGTTTCCTCGGACTCACGATACGCCAGCTCGACCGCGAGCGCCTGCTGTGAAGGTCGACGCGCGCAGCCGCTGGCAGTACCGGATTCAGTCCGGCGTATTCTTGCTGCTTTTCCTGATCCTGCTCGCGCTGCTGGCCTGGCTCAGCAACCGCTACCCGGTCGCAATCGACCTCAGCGCAAACCAGCGCAACAGCCTGTCTGCCGAAACGACCCGACTGCTGCAAAACATCGAACACCCGCTCGAGGTCAAGTTGTTCGTGTCGCCGATCAACGACAGCCGGCCTTTGCTCGAAACCCTGTTCGAACGGTATCAGCAACAACAGTCGAACATCAACTACCGCAGCCTGAACCCCGATCTGTACCCCGAGCTGCTGCGCGAGTACGACGTGCGCTACGACGGCGAGGTCGTGCTCGAGTACCAGGGCCGGCAGGCAAAAGTGTCACGCGTGACCGAGGCGAATGTCAGCAGCGCGATCCAGCGCCTGCTGCGCCAGGGAGAACGCTGGCTGGTCTTCCTCGAGGGCCACGGCGAGCGGCACCCCTACCAGGATGCAAACCACGATTACAGCCTGTTCGCAAGCGAGCTCGCGAGTCGTGGTTATCACATCGAAAGCCTCAACCTGACCCGTAGCGACAGCATTCCACAAAATGCCAACGTGATCGTGCTGGCCAGCCCGAAGGTGCCGTTACTGCCCGGCGAAATCGAGTTGCTGCAACATCATATTGACCGCGGAGGCAACCTCTTCTGGCTGGCCGACCCGGACCAGGCCAGTGACGGTATCGGCCTGCTCGCGGACCATCTCGGGATCGAGTTCTTACCCGGCATCGTGGTCGATCCGAACAGCCAGCTTATGGGGCTCGACCGGGTCGATTTCGCGCTCGTCGGCGAATATCCGCGCCATCCGGTGACGCGCAATCTCGCCAGTCTGTCGCTGTTCCCACAGGCGCAGGCGCTGGAATTTCATGGCGAAGAGGCCTGGCAGCAGCAGGTTTTCCTGCACAGCGATGCCCGCAGCTGGAACGAGACCGGCGAGTTGCACGGCGAGTTGATCAACGGCGACGACCCGGACGAGAAGCAAGGGCCGCTGAAGCTTGGCCTGACGCTTGCGCGCAGCCTGCACAACGACGACAACGAGCTGGTAGAGCAGCGCATCGCGGTCGTCGGCGAGGCCGATTTTCTGTCCAATCGTTACCTCGGCAACGGCGCTAATCTCGAGATTGGTGTCAACCTGGTCAACTGGCTCAGCCATGACGATCGACTGATCTCGATCAGCCCGCGCCCGGCACCGGATACGCAACTGGAGCTGTCGCAAATAGAGCAACTGTTCATCGCGATCAGCTTCCTGTTAGTTCTGCCGACCGCGCTGGTTGGCTTCGGCCTGCGCATCTGGATCAAACGACGGAATCGCTGATGCTGTCGCGCCGCTGGATTATCAATTACGTACTGATCATCCTGATCATCGTATTCACCTACATCGGCAACCGCTACGATGTAAAAACCGGTTTCCAGGCGGAAAAAACACTGAGCCCGCTCGGACCGGCGGAAATCGAGTCGATGGAAATCCAGACCGCCGACGAGAGCATCGCGCTGCGCCGCGTCGGCCAGGCCTGGTCGCTCGAAGCGCCGATAAAATGGCCCGCCAACCAGATTAACGTTGCTCGTCTGCTCGAAATCGTCGACACGCCGATCGAGTCCAGCCTGCCGGCCGACGAGATCGACCTGTCCACACTGGGCCTCGAGTTTCCGCGCGCGCGCCTGCGGTTGAACCAGCAATCGATCCTGTTCGGCGAAACCAATAATATCGGCCAGCGCCGCTACGTGATGATCGATTCGACCGTTTACCTGTTACCCGATAACCACCTGCCGTTCATCTCCCAGGGCCTGGCCGGGCTGATCGATCGCCGCCTGTTGCCGCGTTCGCTCGCGCTACGCTCGCTGAACCTGCCCGACTTCGAATTGACCCGGGACGGCAATGACGGCTGGCAGGCCGACGACGATCGCCTCGACGAAGAACGGCTTGCCGAGCTGGTCGCCGACTGGCAGGGGCTCGAAGCCGCGCGCGTGCAGCCTTACCGCGCCGGCGCAACGCCGCGGGAAAAAATAATCGCGCGGCTGGAGGATCAGCGCGAGCTGGAATTTTTCCTGATGTCGATCGAGCCCGAAATTGTCATTGCAAATCCGGAACTCGGCCTGCAGTATCATTTTGGCGACGAATTCTACTATCGGCTGATTGCGCTGCGCGAAGATGAAAATCCTGCCTAGCCTGCTATTGCTGCTCTGCAGCGGTACCGCGATCGCCGAATCGAGTTTGCCCCGGCTTGAACTGGGGGCTTCGCTGGTAGCGTTGCGCACGGCGGATTACCGCGGCTCGCGCAGCGAGTCCTCGTACCTGCTGCCGGCGCCTTACCTCAAGTACCGGGGTGATCGCCTGCGCTTCGACGAGGGCGCGCAGGGTGTCATCGTCGAACGACCCGACCTGCTGTTGACTCTGAGCGGCAATCTGTCGCTGCCGGTGGACGACGAAACGCCCGAGCGCGACGGCATGGATGACCTCGAAGCCATCATCGAGATCGGGCCATCGCTGAATTATCGTTTCTACCGGCTCGCCAATAGCGCCTGGTGGCTCGATCTGCCGTTGCGTTTCGCCTACACGATCAACAGCGACCTCGAGCACATCGGCTCCGTGTTTCAGCCACGCCTGTCATGGCGCCAGCCGGCAACGGTGCTTGGCGAATGGAAGCTGCGCTTCAATATCGGTCCGCTCTATGCGGACCAGGCAAACCACGATTATTTTTACTCGGTCGAATCCGCCGACGCAACGCCGCAGCGCCCGGTGTACCGCGCGGATGGCGGCTATAGCGGCCTGCGCAGCGAATTTACCTGGAGCAAGCGATTCGGCCGCTACTGGTTCGGTGGCTTTGTCCGCTACGACAGCCTCGAAAATGCCGAAATCGAAGACAGCCCGCTGGTTGCCGAGACCGACGCCTGGGTCGCCGGGGTCAGCGTTGCCTGGGTGTTTCACGAGCGCTGGTGATGCCCGAACTACCCGAAGTCGAAACCACGCGTCGCGGCATCGAGCCGCATCTGCTCGGTCAACGCCTGGAGCGCGTGATCCTGCGCGAAACGCGTCTGCGCTGGCCGGTCAGCGAGCAGGTCGCAGGCCTCGCGGGAAGACGCATCCTCGAAGTCGGACGGCGCGGCAAGTACCTGTTGCTGCGCCTTGACCGGGGCCACCTGATCTGGCATCTCGGCATGTCCGGCAGCATGCGCATCCTCCCGCGCGGGGCGCCGGCGGCCGCGCACGAGCATGTCGAAATAGAGCTCGGTAACGGGCAGGCGCTCAAGTTCCGCGATCCGAGACGCTTCGGCGCGCTGCTCTATACCGAGCACGACCCATTGCAGCATCGCTTGCTGCGACGCCTCGGTCCCGAACCGCTCGGCGATGCGTTTACCGCTGATTATCTCCACCGGTGTTGCAAAATGCGCAGCGCATCGATCAAAACGGTGCTGATGAATAGCCATATCGTCGCCGGCGTCGGCAATATTTACGCCAGCGAAGCGCTGTTCCTGGCCGGAATTCGTCCCGCGCGCGCGGCCCGGCGCAACAGTCGACCGCGCATCGCGCGGCTGGTCGACGCGGTGCGCGATACGCTTGCCAACGCAATCGAGCATGGCGGCACGACCCTGCAGGACTTTACCCAGGCGGACGGCAAGCCTGGCTACTTCCGCCACGAACTGCGCGTCTACGGCAACCGCTCCGGTTGTCCGGTCTGCGGTGAGCCGATCCGGCAGGTCACGCTCGGCCAGCGCGCCAGCTACTACTGCCCGCAGTGCCAGAACTGAGTTGACTTGCCCGACGGACAGGACTGCGCGACGATCGATGGCGCCGGCTAGACAGATCGGGTACGAGCCTCTAACCTAATAACGGTAGGTAAAATCATTGAGAGCGATCCATGTCTATTCATGCCATTGACCCCGCCGTTGATCCGGTAGCACAGTGTAAAATCGACCTGGCCGCGGCCCTGCGCCTCGCCGTGTTTTACGATCTCGAGGAAGGCATCGACAACCATTTCACCGTTACCGTGCCCGGCCATGAAGACCGATACTTCGTTCTGCCGTTTGGTCTGCACTGGTCCGAGGCCCGTGCCAGCGACCTGATCACGTTCAACGAAGCCGGCGAGACGCTCGACGGCGAAGGCGTGGTCGAATTATCGGCCCGGTGCATCCACGCGCCCATCCACCGCATCACCGGGCGCAAGGTCGTGTTCCACACCCACCAGAACTGGGCACTCGCGCTGAACATGCTCGAGGATAACAGGCTCATCCCGGCCTGCCAGACGTCGGCCTTCTTCGATGGTCACATCGCCTACGACGATCACTATTTCGGCACCGCCGACACGCTCGAAGAAGGCGAGCGCCTGGCCGGGCTGATCGGCGACAAGGATGTCGTTTTCCTGCGCAATCACGGCGTGCTGGTCGCGGTGGATTCGATCGCGCGGGGCATCCGCCTGCTCTACCTGCTGGAGCGCGTTTGTCGCGCACAGCTGCGCGCGATGGCGAGCGGCAAGACATTGTTACCAATTTCGGCCGACGTGATCCGCCAGGTGCAGACCCCGGACGCAAACGATCGCCACCGGGGCCAGCGGGATAACCTGTACTTCAGCGCGATGAAACGCGTGCTCGACCGCGAGATGCCGGGCTACGCCGACTAGTCCGCGACCACTGCCGAGCCGATGATGCGCGGGTCCGACGCCGC
>JBFGQE010000066.1:0-11981 GCA_041564355.1 Gammaproteobacteria bacterium
GCAGGTCAACCTGGCGCTGTCCGGAACCCTCGCACAGCCCGGGATCCGGGGGCGGGCGGAATTGCTCGATGCGGCCGTGCGCATTCCGCGCCTCGGGCTCGACCTGCAACGGATCGGCCTGATCGCGACCACCGACGAGGGTGACGACCTGAATTTCGAAGCGCGGGTCGCATCGGGCGAGGGTGATATCAGCCTGCGCGGGAAAAGCCAGCTCGACGCCTCGCTGGGGTGGCCGACCGAGATTCGCATCGAGGGCAAGGATTTCCAGGCCGCGCGCATTCCGATCGCGACGGTAACGCTGAGCCCCGACCTGGCGGTCAAAATACAGGACCGTATTATCGACATCAGGGGTGACTTGCGCGTACCCGTGGCCAAGCTCCAGCCCCGGGATATCACCTCGGCGGACAAGGTTTCTACCGATACGGTAATCATCGGCGGCGAAAAACCGGCTGAGAAACCATGGCAGATCACGTCGAAAATAAACCTGGTTCTCGGCGAGCGCGTCAGTTTTTTCGGCTATGGTTTCGACGGCAAGCTGGGCGGCAGCCTGTCGATCGAGGAACAGCCCGGCCAACCGACCCGCGGTACCGGTACCATTAACATCCGCGAGGGACGCTACCGCGCCTACGGTCAGCATCTCGACATCGAGAACGGACGCCTGCTGTTCGCCGGCGGACCACTGACTAACCCCGGCCTCGATATTCGCGCGACCCGCACTACCGGAGATGTCGTTGCCGGGGTCGAAGTCGGCGGGAGCCTGCAAAAACCCGAGCTGGAGCTATTTTCCCGCCCCGCGATGGGACAGACCGACACGCTATCGTACCTGTTGACCGGGGGTCCGCTCGAGACCGCAAGCAACGAGGAAGGCGCGATGATGGCCCAGGCCGCGCTCGCGCTGGGCCTGAGCGGCGGCGACCGAATTGCCCGCTCGATCGGGGATCGTTTCGGTTTCGAAGACCTGCGTGTCGAAAGCAGCAGTTCCGGCGACCAGGCGTCGCTGGTGGTCGGGCGCTACCTCTCGCCGCGCCTCTACGTCAGTTACGGCGTCGGCCTGATCGAATCGATCAATACGCTAAACCTGCGCTACCAGATATCCAGCAAATGGCGCCTCGAGACCGAAAGCGGCGCCGAACAGGGTGCCGACCTGCTGTACAGCATCGAGCGTTGAACCCGAGGCCGGTTCCACCGACCCTTCAACCGGCCCGCCGACGCCGAAACTGATTGCACCATGACCGTGGTCGTGAGACCCGCCGGCAAAAGCCGGCGACAGTATGAGACCGATGACCAGGCCCGGGACAGTCTAGAGCAATAACCTATTCTCAAAAATTTCACCGCGCACCGATAGAATGAGGTGAAACTTAGTCATGCAAACCATCCGAAGAGCCTTAGATTACTGCAGCAGGAAGGGTATTAGTTCCTGGTGCGGCCGATAACCCTCGAGTTTTTCCCCATCCTCGGTGAACATCGCCGGCGTTCCGCCGATACCACCGCGGTTGCCCGCGAGGTAGCCCCGATCGACGATCGCAGCGCGCGCGCAATCACCCGGTGGCAGATGTTCCGTCTTCTCGTTCTTCGCATCGGTCATCGCCTGCCGCGGATCTTCCGCGCACCACACGGATTTCAATGTCGCGTAACCCGGGCCCTTGCTACCGCCGCGCGGGTAAGGCAGGTAGCGCACGGTAATGCCGGCCGCCTGCAGCTCGCCGATTTCCTGATGCAGCTTCTGGCAAAAGGGGCAGGAGGTGTCGGTAAATATGTCCAGCGTCGCGCGCGACTCGCCGACGGCGGCGAATATCACCAGGTCCTCGTCACGAAACGCCGCAAGCGTCGTTATCGCGCCGACGCGGCGCGCCTGTTCGGTCAGGTTACGCCCATCCTCGAGATTGATCAGGTCTCCGGTCAACGCGTATTTGCCGCCATCGAGCAGGTAAATATAGCGATTTCCAATCTGCACCTGCCAGACGTCTTCGATATCGGTTTCCTCGACGTCATCGATCCCGCTGTTGCCGATTCGCTGGCGCAACAGCCTGGTCAGCGGGCGGTTGGCGGCGACGACGACATCTGACAGGGACGGCAACTCGGAGACCTCGAAGCGCCCGGCCCAGCGTCGATAGATGTCGTCCGGCCACTTGGACTGGAAAAAAGCGATGATGCTGTCGATCTCTTCGGCATTAAGACGATCCGCAAAAGCCGGCATGACCCCGCCAAGCGCCTTGCCGCCCTCGCGGATAGTTCGTCGCAACAGGTCGAGATCATGATGCCAGGCGTGCGCGGTTCCGTTTAATGGGGGCGGCGGGTAATTGCCGTTGGCATCCGTCTGTTTCCAGTTCGGCGTCGCCTCGGCATTTTGTCCGTGGCATGCCGCGCAGTTCTGCCGAAACAGTTTTTCGCCCTGCGCCACCTGCTCGCTGCTGTACCAGCGTTCAGTCTCGGCCGCCTGGACCGTCCAGGCTAACAGGCATAAAGCCAGGCCCGCTAAATACTTTTGTTTGATCATGTCAGCGCCTCGTCAGAATAGTTTTTTCTGTTGCTGGTAATAGCGAATGAACGGAACGATACGATCCATTTTTTGCCGCGTTATGCCCTCCACTGGCAGCATATCGCCAAACTCCCAGTGGTGCTGCCGGGTGCCCTGCAACGCGGCGCGGTAAAATGCCCGGTCACCGTGATGTGAAGGCTTGTAAAAGGGGTGGATCAGCGGAGGACCCTTGTCGGTCCCCGCGAGTTCGGGGCCGTGGCAACTGCTGCAGTACTTTTCGTAGAGCAATTGTCCCTTCGCCATGGCAAAAGGAATTTCGACCGTGTCGGTCGCCTGCAGCGCGCGGCTGGATAAGCTCACCGCTAGCGCCAGGCTGATTATCAAGGTTTTTTTATATTGCATTGGACTTCCTGAATTAAGTGATAACAACACGCGGTAATCCGCGCGGCCTGACTCGTTTCAGGAAATCGGAGGTCGATCGATAAAGACGGAGAAATGCGATCGATAAACCGCCCCGGTACGGCCCCAGCGAATTCGTGCGGGTAGTAAAGGGTTTAGCCAGGGTGCATGAGTCGCCAACAGTGTTGTCGCCAGCGAAAGACTGCAACTGCCCAGGGCCAACGAGCAGTCCTGGCCATCGCAGGGAGCCTGCGGAGCGCAATTGCCGTCGCTACAGGCCCCGTGACTATCACCCCTGTGGTGCTGGTGATCATCTGCCGTAACACTGCCGCCCGCCACCGGGGCAAGCGCAATGCCAAGGATAAGCAGTACCTGTACCAGGAAATCTTTCAAGTTCATCCCACGCGGCGTATTCAACCCGGACTTATTACAATCCGACAACTGAAATCTAGCACAGTTCGAAACCTCCGGGTACCCAGCCGCGCGCGGCCGGTCACTCCGCCTTCGACCCGGTCGATTGTTCCAGCTCCAAGCCGGGCCTGCCCGCAGCGATCAATTGCAGCGCAATCATGTTATCCGAAGTCTGCTTCATGTATTCGGCGAGGTTGGCGAAATGCTCGGGCGCGCCCACCAGCGCGTCGAGTTTCTGCGCCAATGGTTCGAAATACGAACGATAAAGGTAACCAATCACCCCGATCGTCGCCAGCGCGAGCGCGGCGAACAGCACGACGATAAAGATAGAGGCACGCAGCAAGATCGAATCCACCGTGGAATTGACCAGCGCCTTCGCGTTCTCGGTCGCCTCCGGCAACGCGCGCGTCAGCGCGAGCACGCCGTCTTTCGCCGATTGCAGCCCGCGGGAGAGTTCCGCGATCGGTTCGCGCGCCTCGTTAACCATGCGCGGCAGGCTGTCACCGAGTTGCTGCGTGGTACGCGGTAACTCGTCGGCCAGTCTTGCCAGCGCGGTGCTGGCCTGTTCGACGCTTGCAACTGCGCGCAACAAGCTCTCTCTTTCCGTCGCGCCGAGTACCGTGTCGCTGCCCGACATGCGCTCGATCGACTGCGCGAGCTGGTCGATCGATTGCGCCAGCGATTTCGACACCGCGACCAGCCCGTCGGTATCGATGACGAGATTGTCGACGTTGAGTCGGACATACTGTTGCCCGCTCGGCGGGGTTTGCGGATCGACCGCCCATGATCCGGGAGAAAGAACCAACAGCGCAAGCAGGCAGGGGTAGCGAAATTTTTTCATGAGTCTGGTCTTCGTCGATGGATGGGATATACCGGGCTGCCGCTCGAAACGGTGAATTTCGGCCGCGCAACAGGGCCGCGGCAACGCTTCGCGCAGCGGATGCTTATACCGGCTCCAGCGGCGCCGGGTGAAGATTCAGTTCGACGCGCCATAACAACCGAATCGCGTAAACCACCACGTAGAAAAAACCGAGCGGAAACAGGATAGTCTTGAGCAGGTAAATGGCGACCAGGTTGATAAAGTTTTCGATCGCGACGCCGATCTTGCGGTTCAATTCGGCCAGGCTCAGGCTTTGCCAGAACGCGAGCAGCGAGTCACGCAAAGACCCGGTGTCGAGGTCATCGGTCGGTTCGATGCCGATCACGTTGCTCTGAAACTCACTGATCTGCCGGTCGTTGCTTTGCAGCTGCTGGTCGAGAAACAGCCAGTCGACGCCGCTGTTCAACGCGACCGCGATGCCGAGCGAGAAGCGCACGAATACCACGACCAGAAATACCCGGAACACTTGCGCGCCTGCCCGCGGGGGACCATAAAACAGCAATAGCAAAGCGCTGATGCCGAGCACCGCGACGAGGTACAAAAACAGTTCGTGCGATGCGATTAGCAACAGGACTTTTTGCGCCGCGAGCGACGCGAGCACCCAGGTCATCACCGTGGAAAATCGCTCGATCATGTCGTTCAACGGATCGAGCAATTCGCCGATGGTCAAGGAACCGGAGACGACACCGATACCAGCCTCGACGTTGCTGCTTTGCACCAGCGACACCAGCGCGTTGAGGCCGCGCGCGGTGGCGTAGGTAATCGCCGCGCTGGTTAGCGCGTCGGTAGTGTAATCGTCGACGTAATCGTCGAGCACGCGGGTGCTCGAAACCGCGACCAGCAGGACGATAAAAATGGCGGCAAGCGACTTGCGATCGAGTATTTTCATATAAGCTGCCGAACCCTAGTAAACGGATTGTTCGGGATACCTGCCCTGGATACCCCGGTAGGCCGCCTGGATTTCGGCAAGATCGCGTTGCAGGTCGCCGCTCGGTATAAAGCTCTCCAGGTACCCGCCCTCGCGCCGCACGTAGTCGAGGAAGCCAAGTACGATCGGTACATCGGCACCGTGCGCGATATGGTAAAAACCCGATTTCCATTCCTCGACATAGGATCGATTAGCTTCCGGAGAGATCACGATGATCAGCTCGTCGTGGGCATTGAAGGCGTCGATGGTTTGCTGCACCACGTTGCGCGACTCGTCGAGCACGATCGGAATGCCGCCGAGCCATTTCATGACTGGTCCCATCGGTCCCCGGAACAGGCTCGATTTTCCCATCCAGTGAATATGCAGGCGATTGACCAGGCTAATCGCAAGCGTCCACGGCACATCCCAGTTACTGGTGTGGGGATAGGCAATCACGACGAACTTGCGCGCGCCCGGCACCTCGCCGCGGACCGTCCAATTGCCCAGCCACAACATCAGGTGAGCGAGACCGCGAAACAGCCTCGTGATTACCGGTGTATTGAACAGGGTATACCGATAAAACCCGGATCCTTTATCAGTTTGCATAAGCCTCGTCGGTACGCGCCGCCATGATCAAATCGTTCCGGTGCAGGCCCTTGATCTTGTGGGACCACCAGCTCACCGTAACCCTGCCCCATTCGGTCAGAATTGCCGGGTGATGACCCTCGGATTCGGCAATTTCACCCACGCGGTTGGAAAATGCCATTGCCTCGACGAAGTTGTCGAACTCGAACACGCGTTTTAACTGCATCACGCCGTCGACGACAACGGTTTCCCAGTCGGGAATCCCGGGCATGAGTTCGCGCAGTTCGTCATCGCTAATCCGCGGCGCATCCGCGCGGCAGGCTTCGCATTTTTGCTTGCTCAATTCGACCATGTCTGTTTTCTCCGTAATCGCCCCGTGCTCTTGCGGCCCCGGCGGACGCTCCGCCCTGCACCGCATAGCACCACTTCAGCTGGCATTTAACACCCATTCCGCGGTCAAGTTCAATCGATCTGCATCATTGCGAAGCCGTCGCCTGACTGCTTATTCCGGCAGCGGAATGAACTCGTCGTCACCGGGCACCGGGTCGAAGCGATTATCGCGCCAGTCAATCTTGGCCTGCTCGATGCGCCGTTTCGAACTCGAAACGAAATTCCACCAGATATGACGCTCGCCCGGGCTGCTGCCCCCGATCACCATCACGCGGCTGTCGCTCGACGCGGAGATTTGCGGCGCTTGCCCGGCGCAGGCCACCGCCATGCGGCCCTCGCCGACGCGGTGCTCGCCGATACCGATTTCTCCGGACACGACATAAATCGCCAGCTCGTCGTAGTCACCCGGCAAGGCCAGCGTCGCGCCTGGCGCGAGGCGACATTCGAGGTAAAGCGTCGGCAAATGCTGACGCACCGGTGACGTATGTCCGCAGGCTGTACCGATAATCACCCGGATCGTCGCGCCATCCCGCTCGAACTCGGGCAGCGTATCCGCCGGGTAGTGGACGAAGTCCGGCGCGCACTCCTCGTCCGCGTCGGGCAGCGCCATCCACGACTGGATACCGTGCAAGGTCGAGACCGTGTCGAGATCGTCTCCGGCACGCTCCGAGTGGGCGATACCGCGGCCGGCGACCATCAGGTTGACCGCCCGCTCGCGGATTGGCTGTACGCAGCCGAGGCTGTCGCGGTGCATGATTTCGCCATCGAACAGGTAGGTTACCGTGGACAGGCCGATGTGCGGGTGCGGGCGCACCGCGATGCCCTCGCCCGGTGGAAACTCGGCCGGGCCCATGTGATCGAAGAAAATAAACGGCCCGACCATGCGCCGCTGGCGCGACGGCAACACGCGCCGCACGCTGAAGCCGCCGAGGTCCTTCGCCTTGGGCTCGATGATCAGCTCGACTGATCCTTCGACCCCGGTACAGACCGGCTCGGTGGCGCTATGATAACTCATTCGGCTCTCTCCCTGCGCGGCGACCCGCCGCGATCGATTATGCTAGTCAAAAGCCGGGGCAACGGCAAATCTGGTCGAATCAGAGCCCGTGGCCGCGCGGGTACGCGTTCGGCTGCGGCGACGACCAGCCTTCCAGGGCCGCGACCGGTGGCTGGTAAATCTGGACGCGCAACGGGTAACAGGGCGTAGCGTCATCCGAATGACTGCTGCCGCAATCGCCTCCGGGGCAGGTCGACAGCGCGCCGAGCAAATCGATCTCGGCGAAGAACTCGATAAAGTCGCCCGGGCGCACCGGGCTCGCTTTCATGAAGTACTGGTGCGTGTCGCGGGTAAACCCGGTGCACATGAACACGTTCAATACGTCGTGCACGTGTGGTTCCGCTTCGTTTACCGACAGGTCCAGGCTCGATACCAGCGCCCGGGTCAGGTTCGAATGGCAGCAATGATGATAATCCACGCCCTTCAGCATCCGGTTCGTGTACGGATCGCAGCGCGTGCCGATCACGTCGTGCACGCCGCCACCATCGTCGTCCCAGCCGTACCAGTCCAGCGTGTCATGGGTGATTGTCGCCAGCGGGCGAAGTCCCGGCAAGGTGCTCCACAGGCGGTCTCCGGTGCTGACGTGAGTGGCATGCAGCTGGCGCGTTTTTCCACTGAAAAATCGCTCCGACAGGTCATGCCGGTTCCACAGGTTCAGATCCCCGACCTGGGGCCCGTCGACGCTGACGATACGGAAAAAGCTGCCCGCCGGCACGTTGAAACAGCGGCCCTCGCGCGGCGGTACGATGATCTCGGATTGCGGCGTCATTTGTTCGCGTGCCGCGCGATAGAGTTCGAGGTTATTGTCCGGCAGTTGATCGACCTGGTAGCAGATCAACGGCGTGGCGGCACGCCGCTGATCCGCGTCCGCCGGTTCGGCGGAAGAACTGGTTCTGGGCATACTATGCTCCCCGATTGTTGGAAACGACGCCCCAGTTTAGTCCAAACCGGGGGTCGTGCGCAGCCCGCCTCAGGTGCCGGGGATGCGCAACAAGCCGTTGGCCTTGCCGACCGAGCGCGCCTGCTGGCACTGCTCGGGCGTCAGTTCGACGCTTTCGGGCCTGGTGCGCGGCTGCATCAGGTTGGGCCGGTCCTCGACATGCGCGCCGCTGTTGGCGAGCACGTGAAACAGTTCATGCGCCAGCGCAATACCCGCGTCATCGACATCGAGCATCAGCCAGACGCTGTTCGCAAGCCACGGCCGGCGAGCGGTATTGGCGAGACCGAAAGCTTCTCCGCTGAACTGGAACGCCATGCGCGTATCGCGCGCAAATACCACGGTCGCGTGGCGGGTAGCCGCTGCGGTGAGCAGGGTATGCGCGCTGCCGGTAGACAGGTCGCGCAAATAGTCCTCGCCGCGCAACGCGCGCAGCGAAATTTCACCGGCGACGATATCGCATTGCGCAAGAATCTCGAAAGCCTGCCGCAGGGCACCGGCATAACGATCACGATCCCAGCGCGGATCGAGCAGCAGCAGGTCCAGCGGGAGCAACAGCGAATCGGCGTTGGTCTCGGTTTCGATTCCGGGCGGGGTCAACTCGGTGCTCGTGATCGGCGCTCCCGCGACCGGGTCGGGAATGTATCCACTGCTGACCCAGTCCCGCGCGGCGTCGTTTCGATACCTTCGCTCCAGCTCGGCAATGATTTCCCTTGCGGCCCACTCCGGGTAGGCGTCGCGCAGCCGGGCCGCCAGCGCGACCGCTCGCGGCACCGCATAACTCGAACCCGATACCTCGACCGTTTTGCCGGAATAATCCAGCGCCGCAACGCGCTCAGCCGGCAGCAGGTAATCGACCGAGACGGGACCCCAGTTGGTGCGATCTGCGGGTTGCACGAAATCGTCCGCGGAGGAGACGACCAGCATATTGTCGAGCTCGAGCACGGCCGGGTAGACCGGCTGCCGGTCGATGTCGCGGCCGTTATTGCCGGCGGATACGACAAACAGCATTTGCGGGTGCTCCGCGGCGACCTCGGCGAAGGTGACCCAATCCTCGTTGCGGTTACTGCCAAGCGGCATACCGAGTATGGTGACGCCGTTGCGCGCCGCATGCTCGACCAGGTCGCGCATGCGCGTCATGTCCGGTCGCGGATAGCGGTAGGGCACGAATTCGACAGCGGGCGCCTCGCGCAGCAGGATCGACGCGGCACGCGTACCGTGCCGCTGCACGAAAAAGCCGCTGCGCAACAGGTTAGCGTCGAAGGGCAGATCGTCGAGCTCCCAGAAATCATAGCCGATCAGCGCACCGTCGCGATCACGGGCGAGTCGGCGGCGAATCTCGGGCAACAGGTAATTCACCCCCGAGTCGATCAGGCCAACCCGGACCGAGAACGGATACCCGGGCCGAGCGCGCAAGGCCGCGTCCTCGGCATCGAACTGCAAAGGCGGATTCAACCATTCGGGTTCACCACTCGGGTTCAGCTTTTCATCCAGCGTGACCAGGTTTAACGCACGGCCGTCCGCGGCATAGTTGATCCGGCGCGCAACCTGTAGCGCGCATTCGGCATCCAGAGAAACCATGAACCGCGGTTTGTCGGCCGGCTGACTGTAGGTTGCGATGAATCGGCGCGGCTGCGAGTTACTCTCGATGACCTCGAGATCGAGTAACGAGCCGTCACTTTCGCGTAAACGATGCAGCACGCCGAAATCCCGACCGCGCGCGATGATCCTCGATTTCTCCACCGGCGCCAGGGAATAGCCGGGGGCAGGCGCCCCGGTTTGCCTCCAGTTCGCGCAGGTCGACGCGGCAAAATCTTGCAGGCGCTGCGCGCTCCATTCCGCCCCGGATGCGACGACAGACGATATACCGATAACCGCTGGCAGCAGAAACCCGGGCAGAAGCTTGAAACGCATACCATATCTCCGACGTCGACCGCGGCGATTGTAGCAGGCATCACTCCGGTCGCGACCCGGATATCTTTAACTTCGAAAAGACGTCGCTACCGGAAGGTAGTGTCACAACCCTGCCATCGAGTAAACTGCCGCCCCATGCTTGCTTTCCTCGCCGCCGTGCTACTTCTGCTGATCACTCCCGGCCCGGGGGTGCTGTCTACCGCAGGCGTCGGCGCCGCGTTTGGCTTCAACGCCGGGTTGCGCTACGTAACCGGCCTGTGTATCGGCACCAACCTGGTTGCGTTGCTCGTCGTATCGGGCCTGGCCGCATTGATTCTCGCGATCGACTGGGCGCGAATCACGCTGTTGCTATTGTCGGTGCTCTATCTGTCTTACCTGGGATTGCGCATCGGTTTTGCCGGCAGTCGTATCGCGTTCATCCATGCCGAGCGCAAGCCGGGCCTGCGCGAGGGCCTGCTGCTGCAACTGATCAACCCGAAGGCGTACGCAGTAAACCTGACCTGGTTTTCCGGCTTTGCGTTACTGCCTCAATCGCTGATCGCGGAAACCCTGCTCAAGTTCGCCCTCATCAACCTGGTGTGGATTCCGATACACCTGCTTTGGCTCGGAGCAGGCAGCGCGGTGCACCGTCTCGATCTGCCACCACGAACGCAACGCGCGATCAACATGCTGATGGCACTGGCCATGCTGATCGTGGTCGGCCTGGCGCTGGTATCGCTCGGACAGGACTAGAAGATGGCCGGCACCGATAACCGGGTCGTTATAGTTTCTTCATCGAGAAGTTGTCGTTCAACACGCGAACTTCGCGCTGCGGGAACGGAATGACGAAACCGTTTTCACGCATCGCCTCGAAAATCATCAACAACAGATCACCACCAACGCGATTCTTGCCGTCGTCGATTCCTTCCATCCAGAATTCGACGAACATGTTGACGCCGGAATCGCCGAAACTGTCGATTTCACAATCGGGTCGATCCTCGATCGGAATATCCTCACCGCTGAATACCTGTGGATGGCTGGCGACGACTTCCTTGATGATATCGACCAGCTTGCGGATATCGGTATCGTAAGCGACCGAAAAATCGACGCGGTAGCGCTGGCTTTTGTCCTTGTGCGTCCAGTTGGTAAAAGTCTCGACAATGAATTTTTCGTTGGGCACGACGATATCCTTGCCGTCGTAGGTTTCCAGCGTGGTCGAGCGCATGCTGAGTTCGCGCACCACGCCGGTTCGGCCGTCCTCGAGCTCGACATAGTCACCCAGTGTTACCGAGCGATCGAGCAGGATGATCACGCCGGAAATAAAGTTCGACGCGATCGCCTGCAGGCCGAATCCGAGACCGACGCCGAGCGCACCGCCGAATACCGCGAGCGCGGTCAGGTTGATTCCCATCACCTGCAGCAGGAGCAGGAAAATGAGGAAAAATATGCCGACCTCAAGCAACTTCGAGGCCACTTCACGGGTGCGCAGATCCAGACTTTCCTGGCGCCGGATCAGTTCTCGGCCGGTGCGGCTAGATACGCGACCGAGCCAAAACAGCAGAGTACCGAAAATCAGCACGCGCGCGATGCCGTAAGCCGAAATTTCGATATTGCCGATGCTGATCGAGATCGATTCGAGAATCTCGATCAGGCCCGGCAATAATCCAAGCAGGTGCAAGAACAGCAACGGCATGCCGATCCAGTGAAAAATCCGTGCGACCGCATGGTTGGTGACGAAATCCACGACGATCGAGTAATACAGCAGCAGAATCGCGATGGTCAGCGCGGTTTGCACCAGCCAGTCCTGGTTCAGCATGGTCTCGCTGAGCTCCACCGAAACGCGCAGCATCAGGATTGCGAGCAACGGAAAGACCAGGTTGCCGATCTTGCCGAAAAATCGATGCAGCGGATTGATTTCTTCGTCGTCCGGCTTCGACTGAAGCAGGGGCAGGTACTTGCGGATACGATTGGCGAACACGAACGCGATCGCGTAAATCAACAGGATGATGCCGAGCTGGGTATAGGTTTCAGGCTCGGACAACGCGA
>JBFGQE010000067.1:0-11907 GCA_041564355.1 Gammaproteobacteria bacterium
CCGGCAAGCCCGGTCAGTGCTATGCAACGGCTCCTACTCCAGGACATCGGGAACCTCGGTAATGCTTACCGGGGTAAACCCTGCATCCAGGATCGTTTGGCGTATGGTTTCGTCGCTTGGCAGGTCGCCGTCGATTTCGAGCCGTACCTTTTTCAACTCGAGGCTGATATCGACCCTGCGTACCGATTTGTTCTTGCCGAACGCCCGCTGCAGGCTGTCGACGCAGAATGCGCAGGTCATGCCGTGCACGTCGATCTCGACCGTGCGCGCGTGGCCGACGCTGGACCACAGCCAGGCAGCGGTAACGATCATGAGAATAAAATGTTTCATTGCGGGTGCTCCGTTATGTTTCGAGCCAGAGCCTGAGCGGCAGAATGAGATAGCTGAAAAAAAAGCCGATGCCCCAGATCACGGCGCTGGTAAAAAATATTCGTCGATTCCAGGTCTTCGCCCGTGCGCAAAAGGCCGCGAGTTCCGCGTCGCTCGGGCAGCTCTGCCCCGGGCGCCAGATCATCCACGCGAGCCCGGCCAGCATCAGCGCCGACAGGCCGAGCGTCCAGGCCTTGTTTTCGGCCATGAAGAGCAATCCGGGCACATTGTAGAACAGGCTGGCGGCGACCGCGCCGAGCCCGAGCGAGACCAGCAGGATCGGCAGCGCGCAGCAGATCAGCGTGCCGCCGCTGACCAGCAGCGTGAGCCAGCCGAGATGGGGCTTTTGCGACCAGTCAGCCCGGTCCACAACAAGCTTCCTCCACCAGGCCGAGTTTCTCGGCCTGGATTGGCGGGCAGGCAACGCTGCCGTAAGAACAAAACACGCAGCAATGCCCGGGTTGCGGTCGCAGCAACACGCCACACTGCCGGCATTCGTGAAACCATTGGCAGGCGTTGGTCGGCATGGTCAATAGTTCCTCGAACGCACACTCGGGACAGGTCAGCCTGGATTCGGTAATGATAGCGGACATCGATACTCGTTGGCCGGAAGAAAGTCATGTTAGTATAAAACCTGTAGTTACTACAGAATCAAGTAAAATTCACGGTTATGACTGGAATGACGATCGGCCGCGTCGCGCGCGCGGCCCGCTGCCGAACGGAGACGATACACTACTACGAACGAACGGGCTTGATGCCATCGCCGGCGCGTACCCCTGGTGGGCACCGAATTTACGCGGACACCGAGGTCAGGCGGTTGAAGTTTATTCGGCGCTGCCGTGAACTGGGTTTCGGTATCGCACAGATCAGGACCCTGCTTGGTTTCGTCGACGAGCCGGATCACTCCTGCGGCGAAGTGCGCGCGGTCGCGAGTGCGCAGGCACGTGAAGTCGAGGTGAAGATTGCGGATTTACAGCGATTAAAAGCCGCGCTCGACCTGATGGTGAGTCAGTGCCAGGGGGAGCGTTACCCGGTGGCGGAATGCCCGATTGTCGATGCGCTGTTCAATCGGGATGACCTGGTGGATTCAGCGAGTTAGTAAATGCCGGCAATGCGCCAACAGGCGGCGCGTGTTTCACCCCGGCTGGCCTGGGGTTGAGTAGAGCGGGTTTTTTGCCCCCAGTTTCGGTCGCGCTGAAAAGTCGATCAGGATCATGCCGCTGTACTTGTCCTCGCGGTAAAACTCGACGCGAAACCGTTGCGCCTGTTGATCCACCGAGAAGCGCTTGTTGATGTCGGCCTGACGGATTAACAAGCCGCTCTCGTTGCGCCTGCCGGATTTGCGAAACCCGATCACGTTGACTCGCATGCCATCGATCGGCTGGATCATGAAGCTGTTATCCACCGCGACAACTGTGCCGCTCGGCACTCTCGCGTCTCGTCCATCAATGACCATCGGGATCTCGGCGAGAGAATGGTCGTAATCGAAAAATTGCGGGTTGAGCGTCGTCACCCCGCGATTGCCATAGCGAACCTTGATCGACTTCGCGGAATTGATTATCGCGACCAACGGATTGTTGGTGCGAAACTTGATCGCCGATTCCTTCTTCAGTGGCACGTAGTTGATACGCGCTCGGGCCTTGTCGAAATCGTAGAGGATCTTGTTGTCGAACAGAGCCAGCTGAATATCTCGACCCAGCTTGCGCTCGATCTCCGCCGAGGTCAGTTTAAAACTGCGCTGATAGGCAATACCGATCCGTTCGAAAATTGCCTCGACGAGCCTGAGGTGGTTAAAGATTCGCCGAGCTGTCGGATAATTCTTGCTCGCTTCGACACCCATTGCGGCCTTGCCATGGCGGATGGCGAAGTAGGTCAGCGTTTTCTCCATTTCCGTGTTGCCGAGGCGGGTCTGCGTATTTTTCAGGCGAAAATTTTCGCGCGGCGTCGTGCTGCTGCGATTGGCGCGGTCGATCGAGTCGAGGGCAAGCGCACCGAGATTGCCGAAGCGGCGGGCTTCGATATTGGCCTGGTCGATGACGACACTCTGGCCCCATCGTTTCGGGTTTTCGTCCTTGTCGATATGGTGTGGGTTATAGAACCCGCTGCCGTCGTGCAAGTTGAGCACGAGATCGACCTGCTCCTCGGTAATGATTCGCTTGATCTTGGCCACGGCCTGGAATTCGGGGTCGGATTCCGGGATTTGCAGGAACTTGCGGTTCATGTCACCGTGCACGCCGCGCGAGCGTTTAATGATGCTTTCGAAGTTCAGGTTGGGTACGACCCAGACCTCGCCATTTTCAATTCGATAGTCGGTCACCAGCAGCGATGCCGCGGTAAACCCGCCTGGTTCGTCACCCTGAATGCCGCCGATCACGAGCACCGTTGGCCCGGGGTTTGCAGATTTGAGCTTGTGCAGCGTAAACGGGAATTCGGAGGCATACGCGAAGCCCGACAAAACCACCAATAAGGTGGCGAAAGTAGGTCTAAGTATCATACGACTTTTACGTGCCAGGGTTCGTAGCGCACGCCGAACGGGTTGTTCGGCGGGTAGCGAATAGCAACGTAACCCAGATCAGCGAGGCGCTTGAATTCGTCGGTGCTCGCGAAAGCCGCGCTGAAATTCTGGCTGCCATATCCGCGCTTGCCGACATCGAAATCGCCGATCGCATGGTAAGAGTGACCGGGCGGCGCGAGCGAGTAAGAAGCAAGCGACAGGTTGCCGTCGACGCTCGCGGCCTTGTTCAGAAACAGGTAAATCTGTTTGACCACGCTGCGTATTCCCGAGGTCAGCACGATGGAATCACCCACGTCCTTGCGAATCTTGCGATAGGTATCGAGCGCCTCACCCTTGAACAGGTAATGGCCGCTGGCGGGTATCTTGACGATGTCCTTTTTCGAAATCGCCGCGCTGAGCTGCGAAACGACCTTGTCGCCGTAAAAACCGAGCGTATCGGCCTTGGTGAAAAACAGTGATTCGATAAAGTCCAGCTCGACCCGCGGAAAGGCGCCGATCCGGGTTTGCCCGGCCGCGAAGCGCAGCGACTGATCCCAACTGATAACGTTGAAATTTCCGTAGCCGACGTAACGCTGCAGGCGAGAGAGCCGTGCGCGTACCGACTCGAAGACAACGAGCTGTTCGGTGTTCAGCACGACTTCGGAAGGCGGCAGATCGGGCGGTGACGAAATGTTACTCGCCAGGTTGTCGATGACGAAGCTATCCGGGTGCACGCCTGAAATCGTCACCGCGGTCTTAAGCGTGGCTGCCGTCGCCGGAATACTAACCGGCGCGGGCGGCCCGACAAACTTTGCCTTAACCGGGTTGTGCGAAATAAATTTACGACTAGCATGTCCGACGGCGAACAGGCTCACCGCCATTGCGCTGCAAAACGAAATAAACCTGCGCCTGCCTTTCATATTCGGATCATATTCGGTTTAATTCGCTGTGTCATGTCGCCCGTCGAGTGACTCCAGCCGGGGCGGGGCCGCTCGTCACGGTTTGCATTTTCGAGTTTGGAGGAATAGACGATGAAGCCGATGTTACGCTTGCGCCTGCTGGCCGGCCTGGTTTCACTGTGCTGCCTGAACCCGGCACTCGCGCACAGTTTCAATGTCGTCTTTATTGCGCCGCTGTCGGGCCTTGCGGCACAGTCCGCAGTGGACGGATTCCTGCTCGCCACAGGCGAGCAGGACGCGCATTCGTTCGAAGAGTCCGACGGGCATCTCGGTGGCCTCGACGTATACCTGCTGAAGCTGGACACCTCGCGCGACCAGGCTTTGCTGGCAGGGCGGCTGGAGTCGATTTTGAATGAAGCGAAGCCGCTGTTTGCTTTCGGTATCGGTCTCGACGAGACCACAAAGTCATTGCTCACACAAGGCAATGCCGTGCTGGTCGAACCCGAGCACGGCGCTTTCTGGGCCGAGGCGGGTCAGACAGGGGCAGGCCTCAGGCGATTCGACGGCAGTCTGTTTAGCGACGGATTCGAAAAAGCCTACGGCCGGGCGCCGGATGCAGCGGCGGTTCGTGCCTACGCTGCGGCACGCCTGATTGCCGCAGTGCTGCGCCGGTCCAGCGAGTCGGTACGGCTCAGTCCCGGGAAAATGCGTGAACTCATGCGGCGCCAGCTTCAATCCGCAAGGTTGTGACGCGGCGACACTGGCGAAACCGCGAAACCAACTGCGTCGGCGCTCTGCCGATTGATCCAGGTCAGTAACGCGAAAGCCGAATCATGCTAGTTATAAATCCTGTTCCGAACCGGGAGCGAATAAATGTGCAGGATCCTGATACCGATTGTATTCCTGCTGGCTACTGCTCAGATCGAAATACTCCACGCGAGCGAGGACCCGGGCATCGCCGAGTTACAACGCGAAGTCGAGATGCTGCGCGCCGAGGTGACGCGGCTGCGCGCGGAAGTCGATACCCTGAACGCTATACGTCCGACCGTGACATCACTGATGCCCGAGGTAGCAGAGCGCTTTCACGTAATGCATTACGCGGGCGATGCGAATGACTGGGCGCTGGCTGCGCACGAACTGCAGAGCATCAGGCATCTTCTCGAGATTCTGCAGTATGTCGATGCGGAGAAAGGCGCGCTGGCTAATGGATTTCTGTTACCCCATTTCAACCAGCTCGAAGCCGCTATCGAGCACGGCAAACAGGCCGAATTCGACAAGGCGTTAAGGGCCAGCGTCGAAGCTTGCAATGGCTGTCACGTCGCCGCCGGTAGCCCGTCGATGAAGGTCGAACTCGATGCGGCGGATAGCCTGAGCCTGCGTCACTCGCACGTACTCGTGAGATCCAAGAAACCGGGCGATCATACCCATATGCATTGACCCCGGCGCCACGATGAAAGCGGGCCTGGAAGGAACTAGCGCTTTCCGCGCCGCTTCTTTTTGCGTCTTTTTTCGGCAGCGACCGGTCGCCCGGCAAGTCCCGCGCCTTGCCGGCGCAGCTTGCGTTTGCGTCGTTTTTCCAGCACGACGAGCAGGGTACCGATTGCGCCCAGCCCGGCTAGCACGTAAACCCAGGCTGAAATTCGCCAACGACCCAGGTCGGCTTCGACCAGTTTTCCGGCGACGAAACTGGCATCGTGCACCCGTGCCGTCGACAGGTCGTGCGGATCGAAGCTAACCCGGATATCCGCCTGCGCGGAGCCGGCTCGAAGTTGCAAGACACGGCGATTGTCCTCGTTATGTAAATGCAAGTGCAGCGAGTAGTATCCGGAGGCGTCGGTCTTGCCGCGCGCAATGACGGCACCCTGGTCCGATACCACGACCGCGCGACCCGCAATTGGCTTTTCCTTCGCGTCCAGCACGTAGCCATGCACCTGGTAGCGATGATCGATTTCATGCTCGGCAAACACGTTGTGCGTTAACAGCAACCAGGCGGTGAACAACAAGAAAATTCGCATTCGAATCAAATCCTGAATTGGTACTACGTAGCCATGGCCACGGATCGATAATTGTCTCGGCCTGCATTTAGATGTCAAATCGGTCGAGAGGTTCGCTGCTGTCATTTAGATTACTACCCGGAATTAATTCGCAAGATTTTCAGTGCCACCCGGGCGCGCAAAAAAAACCCCCGCCGAAGCGGGGGAGACGTGAGGGAAACGTCAACGAAGTCGAATATCGTCCCTCGAGAGGAATCAGGACTTTACCTGGTAGATAAACTCCTGGATCTTGGTCGCGTCGATCAGCGTGTTCCAGCTGCGCGCGCCGGATTCCAGCGTGCGCTGGTTCCAGTGTTCGAGCCGCTTGCGATACACCTCGGGATTCGCGCTGTCCTTGTTCAGCTTGATGATGTTCATCGCGACGATGTCGATGCCGTCGAATTCGTTTTTGGCGAACTTGCGCACCACGCCGGACGGCAGCTCTTCGTTCATATCGCTGAACACGAACATGACCTGGGTACCGGAGCCGGTTGCCTTCAGGTAGTCCGAACACAGCATCAACGCGCCGCTGATGTCGGTCAGGCGGGATTTCGCCTTGCCCTTGCCGAATTCGTCGAGCTTGGCCGCGACGGCGAGCTTTTGATCGTTCGCCTTGGTCGGGCGGTAGTCCAGGGTCAGCTTGGTGACCAGGTTATCCTCGTGATAGCTGTTGCTGTCGATCATGACGAAGAACAGGCTGTCGCCGGGGATCATTTCCGGCACGATGCCGGCCTTGACCGTATTGACGACGCTGGTCTTTTCGCCCGCGTAGGTGCCGGAGATATCGATCAGCGCGCAGTACGAAGTCTCGTACTGCTTGCTGTCGGTGCAACCGGCGGCGAACGCGGCGAATGCCGTGGCCAACAGGGATGACTTGATTAACTGGTTCATGTCGTTTCCTCCCTAGCTCGCGCTGGCGGTTTTGCCGCCAACCCTGCCGTTGAACAGGCTCGCGATCTGCACCGGAATAATGATGTAGATGTCGAATACGTGCTGGAGGATATTGAACAGGCCCTCGAGCAGGTAGGCGATCATATTCGCGAAGTGACACAGCAGCGTGATCAGGATCGTGTAGAAACGAGCCAGGGCATGCTGGCTGGCCTCGATGAACATCTCCAACGGGATTGCGATCACCGCGAGAATCCACGGCAGGACGAAGCCGAGCATGGCCTGGCCGATCACCGTAATCTGCGAACTCACGTTATCCGTGGTCGCCGCCGAGCTGCCGGCGAGACTGATGTCGAGCGCGGTCTTCGCCTCGGCAAGGTGTTCGCGCAGGATCGCGAGCGACGCTTCCACCGAAGACAGGAACAGCAGACCGAGCAGGCAGCCCCACAGGATGATCCGGCGTTTGCCGCGGGTCATGTTGGAGATTTGCGGAAAGGTATGGGTCACGCCGATCGCTTCGAACATGAAGATGCCGAGCACCAGTTCGAGCGCGACGATGACCAGCGCCGAAACCTCTGACACCTGCATGCCGGCGACGCGGACCCCGGCCGGAACCAGTTCCGACATCGGCAGCGCGATCAGGTTGAAGTTGATGAACGCGCCGACCAGGCCGACACAGATCACGATCAGCGAAATAATGAACAGCTTGGTGACCTTGGACGACAGCATGTCGATCGACTCGGGCTCGGCCTTCGAGATCTTTTCGTAGCGGGCCATGTACTTGTCGATATTGCGGCCGTTTTCCATGACCTTTTCGACCTGGTTGTTGATTTCCTTGCCGAGCTTTTCGACGCGCTTCCAGATCGGCGCCATGGAGCCGAGGATCTTGTGACGCTTGGCCGAAACGTCGCGGAACTCCGACAGCGCTTTCTTTTCGCCGTCGACCGCGGACTTGTGAATTTCAGACAGCATATTCTCGATGATGCGATCGGAAGTATTGCTCTGCGCGCGACCGATGCTCTCGATCACCTCGCTCCAGCCCGGCGCGTCGGGCGTCACCTGTCCGCAATCCTTGTAATCGCGCTCCAGCTGACTGATATGATCGTCGAGGCGCAGCTGCAGTTTCGGGTAGCCGGCGAGACTCTTGGTGTTCGCCATTTCGATCTTGGAGAATTCCTGCAGGATTTCGCCCTGTATCTTGGCGACGCCGGATTCGAGCAGAACCTTGCGGTCTTTCTCGCGCATCGCGTCGGCGGTTTTACGGGTCCACTCGGCGAGCTTGCGCAAACCGCCGGCGGTGGCGTCGGAAAACGCCTGGATCATCTTGTGTACCGGCTCGCGCGCGAAGAACAGGAATATCATGCTGGCGATAATCCAGACCGCGATCGAAACGCCGGGCATTTCGGGTAAAAAGTAAAAGTTGTTCATGTCAGTTTCCCTCTTTCCTAAGTAAGTCTTTTGCCTGGAACGAATCCGAAAACCCTGGCCGTTCCCACCTGGCAGTCAGGCGCTTAATGATTGCCCTGCGGGCTTTTCACATGCTGGAGGTAGTGCAGGAGAAACGTCTTCCTGCCGAGGCTCCAGCCGTACCTTGCTGCATTGAACCCGCCATACCAGATGGCTGTTGCGATGCCGGGTACGAATGACCAGATCCTGAGTACCTCCTGGAACATGTGATTTGCCTCGTTTCTGCTTGGTGTAAGGTGAATTTAGGGAGGACCTGTGAAAAATCGGTGAAAAACCGGCGAAATGGGCTTAAATAATTGAAATCAGGCGATTTCTTGCAAATTAATTCACATAACGGCGGCATCCCCGGCAGCCCCCGAAGGCACTTGTATACTTGGTTCTTATGCTTAAACAGTTCACGCGAACGCGGTCATGGCAACGATTTTCTGGGTAGAGGATCAGTCCCACTGGATCAAGAAATTCACCCCGGTGCTGGAAACCGAGGATTTCGACGGCAAGCCGAATACGCTCGCGGTCTATCATTTTGCCGAGGCCGCGCGGCAAAAGATTGCGTTGAGCGACAAGGCGCAGGCACCGGACGTCGCGTTGCTCGACGCGCGCATGAACGGTAACGACCAGGCGGGATTCTCGGTGTCCAACGCGCTGCGTAAAAAATGGCCCGAGGTTCCGATCATTTACCTGTCCGAGCACAGCGGCACCGAGATTGAGCGCGACGCGCTGGAGCAGTTCGCCGCGACCGATTTCATCGCCAAGCATCAGCATAACGTCGAGCAGGTGCTGTGCTGGCGGATCAAGGCGGTGCTGCGCCAGTCATCGATCGATGCCGATCAGTCGAACACCTCCAACCTGGTCACGAGCGGCGAGCTCACTATCGATCTGAACAGCTGGAACGTCTACTGGAAAGGCCAGCGCCTGATGAACCCGAACAACGCGCGGCGACCGCTCGCGCCGATGCCGCGCAAGCTGCTGCGCGAGCTGGTCGAAGCCTCGCCGCGGCCATTGACCGCCGGCCAGGTCGCCGAGCGGCTCGATGCGGACCCGGAAAAGTTTTCCTACGCCAGTTACCGCCAGCACATCAAGACGCTGCGCCGCGCCTTCGACGCGGTCGAGGAAGGCGAAGGGCGCTTCAGTGAATGCTGCAACAACGGTGAAGGCATCGTGACCTTCGGCGAAGAGGGCGCTTATTTCTGGAAGCCGCCGGGCAAGGCGAAATGAAGCTCGCGCGGATTTACTATCCATGGCTGAGCACGCTCGGCGCGCTGTTGCTGATCGGCTGGCTGTTCCTGCGCGTCAATGCCGACCTGTTTCCGCAGGCCGGCCTGCCGGAGCCGCTAACCCGGGACGAATTGCTGCCGCTCGCGCTGGCGGTGTTCATCCTGCTGATCGCTTTCGACATCTGGCGTTTCGCCAGGGCCAGCGCGCGCTGCCGAGACCAGCTGCGGCAATTGCAAGGTCAGATCAGCGAACTGTTCGACTCGAAACGCGAGTTGGGCACGCGCGCCCGAACTTACTCCGATCATGCGGACAAGCTGAAAATGTTTATCAGCGAGCGCCTGCTCGAGACCATCGAGTATGATGAAAAATTTCTCCACTTCAAGAATATCGCCTCCGAGGTGCGGCACAACGGGGTAATCAGTTACGACAAGGCGCAAACTGCACTGAAACAGGCGCGGCTGGTCTGTGCCGACGGTGATGAACGCCAGTACCAGGAAGCCGCGGACAGCCTGCTTTATCTCTGGGATCTGCTCGATCTGTCGACCACGGATAATATCGCGCTGCACGTGGCCAACCGGATATACGACTGCGAGGAGCATTATTTTCAGTCGATGCTGAACCAGGACGACGCGGAACCCATGCCGTTCACGCCGACCTTCATGATGAGCCACGCATTGCGCCGCGCACTGCGGCCGATTACCGAGAAGCCGGAAGAGCTTGGCCTCGACCGGGAATGGAAAATTCCAGAGAGTTTCCGCGACGACAAGTTCGACCTTGACCTGCAGGGTGACTGCGAGCTGCTCGGTAACGAAAATCACATGGTCCTGCTGCTCGAAAACCTGCTCAACAACGCGTTGTTTTACTCGCGGCAAAAAGGTTACGCCGGCCGTTACAGTCGAGTTGCGCTCGCGCTGACCAGGGAAGACGGGGATATCGAGTTCAAGATATACAATCGCGGTCCGTGGATCAGCGACGATGAAAAAGACAAGATTTACCAGCTCGGGTTTTCCTCGCGACGTATCCGCGAGCACCATGGAAAGGGTTTGGGTCTCTACTTCGTCAACGAAATTGCCAAGGGATTCGAGGGCGTGATCGCGTTCAAGAATATCGAAACACTCGCCGATCACTGCAATCTGAGCATCAAGCTCGAAAACGGCGAGTTGCATCGCGAGGAGCTCGACATCGTCGATCTGCAGGACAAGCCGATGTGTCGCCAGGGCGGGGAGGAAGAGCCCCTGAGCAAGCGCCTCGAGTGGTCTTACCCGGCGCCGGTCACCAGCGTCGAGGTCGGCATGCGCGGTCTGCGCAAGCCGCAGCTGATCTCCGGCCTTGAGCGCGATCGCAGCAGCCATCACGTCGACGAGATGAACCGCCTGATCCCGCGCTGGGCGGTCGAAATACGCAATCGCAAGCGCTCCTCCGCCCTGCGCTTCGTGCCGCTGGACGTGCGCGGCGTGCAGTTCGTTGCGCGTTTTCCGAGCGCAGGATCGAGACTGGAAAACGAGGACTAGGGCGCCGATAATCGGCGCCATGGATAAACTCATCTATCGATCGGCGGTAACGCTGGCGAAACAGATTCGTGCCGGTGAACTGAGCTCGCGCGAAGTCGTCGAAGCCTGCCTCGAGCGTATCGAAGAGGTCAACCCGAAAATCAACGCGGTAGTACAACTCGCTGCCGGCCGCGCCCGCGAGGAGGCCGATCAGCTAGACCGCGACGCCGCTTCGGGGCGGTTCCATGGCCCGCTGCACGGGGTGCCGATCACGTTGAAGGATTCACTCGATACCGCCGGCATCGTCACCACCGGCGGGACGCTCGGGCGCAAGGACCATGTGCCTCAGCAAGATGCACCGGTGGTCGCGAGGCTGCGCAACGCCGGCGCGGTGCTGCTCGGCAAGACCAACACTCCCGAGCTCACCTTCAGCGGAGAAACCTGTAACCTGATCTACGGTCGCAGCAGCAATCCGTTCGACCTCGCGCGCAGCCCGGGCGGCAGCAGCGGCGGCGCGGCCGCGATCATCGCCTGCGGCGGGTCCGCGCTCGAGCTGGGTTCGGATACCGGTGGCAGCGTGCGCGAGCCGGCGCACCTTTGCGGTGTTGCCGGGATCAAGCCGACCTCGGGCCGTACCCCGCGTACGGGCCATATCGTGCCCTGGGGCGGCGTGCTCGACGGGTTAACCCAGATCGGACCGATCGCGCGCTATGTCGAAGACCTCGCGCTGGCGTTGCCGATAATCTGCGGCCCGGATGGACAGGATCCGTTCGCGGTCCCGGTAAAGGTCCGCGATCCGGCGAAGGTCGACCTCGGCAAATTGCGGATTGCCTGGCACGCGGATAATGGCGTCGTCCGCGCGGCGGAGGATATCGAGCGGGTCGTCGGCGAGACTGCCGAGGCATTGGGTAAAGACGGATTGAACCTGTGCCAGGACCGGTTGTCGAACACCCGCGAACTGGTCGACCTGACCGCACGCTTTCGCGAGACAACCAACGCGGGTTACATCCTGCGCCTGCTCGAGCGCTACGCTACTACCGAGCGCAGTCCCG
>JBFGQE010000068.1:0-11877 GCA_041564355.1 Gammaproteobacteria bacterium
CATCCGCGGCGCCGGCGACAATCGAATCGCCGCGCTGCCATTGCTGTTGCTGGTCGGGGAAAAGGATACCGAGGAGCGACAGGAACTCGCCTTTCAGAAGGGGGCCACGGACTTTATCAACCTGCCGTTCTCCAGTGCCGAATTGTCGACCCGGGTCCGCCTGCATACCACCCTGTACCGCGAGCATTTACACGCGTCGAGCCTGGATACGGAACAGGTCACCGCGGTAAACTTGCTCAAACAGCTGGCGCAGGAAAGCCTCTTCATCTCCCGGGTGCAGCAGGAATTGTCTTTCTCCGAGCGTCACCGCAGCCAGATGAGCCTGGGCAAGCTGCGAGTCGATCGGCTCAGGGAGATTGTCTCCAGCTTCGACAAGTCGACCGCGATATCGGTGGTGCAGGAAGTCGCCAAGACGGCGCAGCAGACCATGCGTCGCGAGGACACGCTGTGCTATCTCGGTAACGGTGATTTCAAGCTGCTGTTTCCGGCGACCAACGGTATCGGCGCAATTGCCGGAATCAAGCGCGTACTGAGCAATGTCGAGCAAAGCCGGATCAAGATCGGCGGGCAGCGGGTTGCGATAACCCTGAGCGCGGCTGTTTTCAGCTGTATTGCCGATGCGGATGTCGATCTGCAAAAAATCGACGAGCAGCTCGACGCCAGTCTTGGGATCGCGGTCGAGCGCGGCGGCAACCAGGTCGTCAGCAGTACCCCGTTTGACGAAGCGCGCGCGATGTCGGTCGATCGAGCGCTGAAGCTCCTCGCTGCAGGCCGCGGCGACGATTTATCCGGTGACATCGATAGCCTGATGTTGCAATTGCTGCCACTGCTCGATTTCGCCGACGAATGCCTGCGACTCGATCTCGAGCAGGTTCGCGCGGACCTGCGCGCGAAGCTGGAATCCAGGGTAAGAATATCAGTTTCAAATTGAAACTATATATTGCTGGCGGGGTCAAATTGGGGTACTGTAGCGACTGTCTCGCTAGACCTTAAATCTGCCGGATTTTTGCGATGAATATTCTACTTCTTGTACTGGCCATTCTCGGCCTGGCTTACTCGATTGCAAGGCAACTGGCCCCCCTTCGGGTGCTGGTGTTAGTCGGTGGCCTGTTTCTCGTCATTTATACGCTGCTTGGCGGTTTCAACCTGTTCTTCGGAATACTGGTCTGGGCCCTGTATCTCGGTCCGGCACTGATGCTCGGCGTGCCCGACCTGCGCCGCCGCTACCTGTCGGCGCCGTTGCAGCGGCGCATCAGCAAGGTTTTACCACCGATGTCGGAAACCGAGCGCGACGCCATCGAGGCCGGCAATGTCTGGTGGGAGTCCGAGCTGTTCAGAGGAGCGCCCGACTGGAGCCTGTTGCAGGGCTATCCGATACCGCAACTCAGCGAGGAAGAGCAGGCATTTCTCGATGGCCCGGTGAACGAGCTTTGTTCGATGATCGACGACTGGGACATCACGCATAACCGCATGGACCTCCCCCCTGAGGTTTGGGCGTACATGAAAAAACATCGTTTCTTCGGCATCATCATCCCCAAGCAGTACGGCGGACTCGAGTTCTCCGCCTACGGACATTCCTGCGTCGTCGCGCGGATCGCCGCGCGCAGTATTTCCGCGGGCGTAACCGTGATGGTGCCTAATTCGCTTGGTCCCGCCGAGTTGTTGCTGCACTACGGAACCGAGGAGCAAAAGAATCATTACCTGCCGCGCCTCGCTGACGGCAGTGAAATTCCCTGTTTCGCCTTGACCGGACCCTACGCCGGTTCCGATGCCGGCGCGATACCCGATAGCGGCGTGGTCTGCATGGGGCAGCACGACGGCAAGGAAGTGCTTGGTCTTCGCCTTAACTGGGAAAAACGCTACATCACGCTGGGTCCGGTCGCGACCGTGCTGGGCCTCGCGTTCAAGGCCTTCGACCCGGATGGTCTGCTCGGCGGTGAACAAGAGCTGGGTATTACCTGCGCGTTAATTCCGGTCGATACGCCCGGAGTCACCATCGGCAAGCGACATTTCCCGTTGAACGCCGCGTTTCAGAACGGACCTAATCAGGGCAATGACGTGTTCATCCCGATGGAGTACATCATCGGCGGACAGCAGAATATCGGCAAGGGTTGGCGCATGCTGGTCGAATCACTGTCGGCAGGCCGCGGTATATCCCTGCCCGCGGTCGGTGTATCGGCGGGCAAGGCCTGTACGCGCACCACGGGTGCCTACGCCCACATTCGTAAACAGTTCAATACCTCGATCGGCAAGTTCGAAGGGGTCGAAGAGGCGCTGGCGCGAATCGGCGGCCTGGCGTACATGATGGAGGCCGGCCGGCTGCTTACCCTGAGCGGACTCGACAGCGGGCAAAAGCCGTCGGTAATCACCGCGATACTGAAGTACTTCAACACGGAGTTCATGCGCCAGGTGGTCAACGATGCGATGGATATTCACGGCGGCCGCGGGATCTGCATGGGGCCATCGAACTATATCGCTCGGGCCTATCAGACGTTGCCGGTCGGCATCACCGTCGAAGGCGCCAACATTCTCACCCGCAGCATGATTATTTTCGGCCAGGGCGCGATCCGCTGCCACCCGTACCTGGTCAAGGAAATGGAAGCCGCATCGATGGAAAACGAGAAGGACGGCGTCGATGCTTTCGATCGAGCGCTGCGCGGTCACGCCGAGTATTTCCTGACCAATTTCTGTCGCGCCCTCGTATACAGCCTGAGTGGCAGTCATCTTGCACCCGCGCCGATGTCGGGACGTATCGGCATGTACTATCGGCGCCTGGGTCAGATGAGCGCGGCTTTCGCAGTGACCGCGGACCTGGTCCTGATGATTCTGGGTGGCGCATTCAAGCGCAAGGAAAAGCTCTCCGGACGCTTCGCCGATGCGCTCGGTTACATGTTTTACGGCTCCGCGGTGCTGAGGAAGTTCGTTGCGGATGGTCAGCCGCGCAGCGACCTGCCGCTGGTCGAGTGGTCGGCCAAGTATAGCCTGTACCAGGTGCAGATGGCGCTTGACGAGATATTGCGCAATTTTCCGATCAAGTGGCTCGGTGTCGTGGTGCGCAACCTGCTGTTCCCGCTGGGTCTGAGTTTACGCAAACCCAACGACTACCTGACTCATCGCGTCGCGGCGTTGATGATTCGCCCCGGCGAGGCACGTGACCGATTGACAGAAGGTCTTTATATCAGTAATGATCCCGATGATATAACCGGGTGTCTCGAGGATGCGCTGCAAAAAGTAATCGAGGCCGAACCGATCGAACGACGCCTGCGTCACGACGGTCTCGAGCAGGGCGCACTCGAGGAATACGAAGAATGGATCGATACTCTGGTTTGCTCGGAGCAGGTCTCGAAAGAGGAAGCTGATATTCTGCTTGCCGCGCGGGCGGCGACTCGTCGGGTTATCATGGTAGACGATTTTACGCCGGAGCAGATGATCGGCAATCGCGGTAACCCGGACCAGGCGGTTGCGAAAGCAAAACCGGCCAACAAGAAAACGGTGACAAAGAAAGCGGTAAAAAAGAAAACCGCGGCGAAGGCGAAAAGAGGGCGCAAGGAAACCGTGTAAAGAATCCGTGCCCGTTTATTTGAATGCCAGCTTTGGGGGGCTATTTAGATGGAGAAAGTCTGGTTAAAAAGTTATCCACCCGGGGTGCCGGAAGAAGTCGACCTGTCCGAATACCAGTCGGTGACCGACATTTTCGAACAGGCGATAAAGCAATTTGGCGAGCACCCCTGTTTTTATAATCTCGGCACCACGCTGACCTATAACGAGATGGATCGTTATACCGATCAGCTCGCGAGCTACCTGCAAGACCTGCCCGGATTCGAAAAGGGCGACCGGGTCGCGGTGATGATGCCGAACGTGTTGCAAAATCCGATCTCGATCTTCGCGATACTGCGGGCCGGCTTTACCGTGGTCAATACCAACCCGCTGTACACGCCACGGGAACTCAGGCATCAGCTGCAGGATTCGGGCGCGAAGGCGATCATCGTCATGCAGAATTTTTGCGATACGGTTGCCGAGGTCATCGATGAAACGCCGGTCGAGCACGTGATAACGACCCAGCTCGGTGACATGCTGAAGTTCCCCAAGTCGTTGATCGTCAATCTGGTCGTCAAGTACGTAAAAAAGATGGTTCCGCCTTACTCGCTGCCGCAGGAAGTGCCGTTCAAGCAAGCGCTGGCGCGGGGCGCGGGTCGTCCGCATACCCCGGTGCCCTGCGGCCACGACGACCTCGCTTTCCTGCAATACACCGGCGGAACAACCGGCGTCGCCAAGGGCGCGATGCTGACCCATCGCAACATGATCGCGAACATGCAGCAGGCTTCGGCCTGGATCAAGGACGGGGTCAAGGTCGGCGGCGAAATCATTATCACCGCGCTGCCGCTCTACCACATCTTTTCGTTGACCGCGAATTGCCTGACTTTCATGAAAATAGGCGCGCTCAATTTCCTGATCACGAATCCGCGCGACATGCCGAATTTCGTCAAGGAACTGAAGGATTCCGGCTTCACCACGATTACCGGCGTCAACACGTTGTTTAACGGCCTGATGAACACGCCGGGTTTCGAGGAGATCGATTTTTCCACGCTGAAACTGACCCTCGGCGGTGGCATGGCGGTGCAGGAACCGGTTGCCCGGCGCTGGAAAAAGCTGACCGGGTCACCGCTGCTCGAAGCTTACGGCCTGACCGAAACGTCACCGGCGGTGTGCATCAATCCGCTCAATCTCGGAGAGTACAATGGCTCCATCGGCCTGCCGGTACCGTCAACCGAGGTGTCTATCCAGGACGAGGACGGTAATATTCTGCCCCTTGGCGAGTCGGGCGAACTCTGCGTACGCGGTCCGCAGGTGATGAAAGGTTACTGGCAGCGGCCCGAGGAAACCGCCAATGTGCTGAACAGCGAGGGCTGGCTCAAGACTGGCGATGTCGCGAAAATCGACGAAAACGGGTTCGTCTATATCGTCGATCGGTTGAAGGACATGATCCTGGTTTCGGGTTTTAACGTCTTTCCGAACGAAATCGAAACCGTGATCGCGAGCCACGAGGGCGTACTGGAGGTCGGCGTAATTGGCGAGCCCGATCCCGAATCGGGAGAAGTGGTCAAGGCGGTTATCGTGAAGAAAGATCCGACGCTGGACGAGAAGACGGTGATCGCCCATTGCCGCGAGAACCTGACCGGGTACAAGGTGCCCAAGATCATCGAGTTCCGCGAAGAACTGCCAAAAACGAACGTGGGCAAAATCCTGCGTCGGGAACTCAGGTCTTCGTCCTGATCCGGCCGCGGACCCGGCACGACCCGGCGCGCGCCGCCCGCAGCGGATTAGTAGCCGCTGATCCTGGCGTGCTTCGGCTTGGTTTCCTCGTATAGCCGCTGCTGTTCCTCGCTGGCGGGGGTCTGAAACTTGTCTTTCCACTCGCCAATCGACATGCCGTACACGTATTGCTGCGCGTCGGCGTAATCGATATCGAGACCCAGCTTTTTCGCTTCGGCGGAGTACCATTTCGACAGACAGTTACGGCAAAAGCCGGCCAGGTTCATCAGGTCGATATTCTGCACGTCCCGGCGCTCCTGCAAGTGCGCGACCAGGGCGCGAAACGCGGCCGCCTCGATCTGGATCTGTTGCTCTTTGGTCATGCTTCTTCGCTCACCTATAATGGGCTGCAATTTTTATCAGATAAACCCGATGCCGGCAATCGATATCAAGCGCTGGATGTCGTCACTGCTGGCGCAGTTAGAGGAGAGCCGGCAGCGGCAGCTCGTATCGTTGCAGGGGCCGCGCGAATGGTGCCTGGAGCAGCTCGAGTCCCTGTTCGCGCTGGAACCGGATCGGCTGCTGATAGCGGAGCGGGGCAAGGGTGAATTCGATCTGCCAATGCGTCGCGCGCGCGGCTGGCTCGGCAGCGAGGCCCGCCTGGTCGCCCTCGACCTGTTCGACGGACTCGATCCTGACGCGCTGTGTATTGCCGCCGGCCTGGTGCGGGCCGGCGGTATATTGTTATTGTTGTCCCCGTCGCCGGAACGCTGGGATCTGACGCGCGACCGCTACGCCCGCTGGCAGGGGCAGGATCGTTCACCGCGCGCCAGTTTCGTCGATTACTTTTTCGCCGCCGTGGCCGAGGCTGATGCAGGCGTGATCCGGCTCACCCCGGAAACCCGGGTTTGCCAGATACCGCAGCAGCCGAAGCTGACCCCGACCCCGATGCAACGGGGTCTTACCGCCGACCAGGCCGACGCGCTGCAGCGTATCGAACGCTGGTACGCGCAGGGGCAGCACGGAGTGCTGCTGATGAGCGCCGAGCGCGGACGCGGCAAAAGCTATTGCCTCGGGGCCCTGTGCGCTCGACTGCGCACCAGCCGCAACTTGCGCATTTTGCTCAGCGCGGGATCGCGTCGGGCCGCGGCGCGCGTATTGCAGGTTGCGCCGGACACCGAATTCGTTGCGCCGGATCGTCTGCTGTTGCTTCGCCCGCCCGCGGACCTGGTCATCATCGACGAGGCGGCAATGATTCCATTGTCGTTATTGCACCAGATTCGAGAAGTTTATCCGCGCGTTGTATTGGCCACGACCAGCGGGGGATACGAGGGCACGGGACAGGGTTTCATGCTGCGCTTCGTCGCAAGTCTGCAAGCGCATGAGCTGCAGCAGGTGGGATTGACGCAACCGGTTCGCTGGTGCGTCGGCGATGCGCTCGAGTCCTGGATCGACCGAGTGCTGATGCTGAATCCCGCGATGCCCGCCGCCTCGCCGCATCCACCGAAGTCACTACCCGCGAGCGAATCAATCGGCTACCGTTTACTTGCCAAGCCCGGGGCGGTCGCGGAACGCGAGACGATTCGGCAGGTTTACGCGTTACTGAGCTCGGCGCATTACCGCACGCGGCCGTCGGACCTGCGCATGCTAATGGAAAACCCGGCGCAGCGTTTATTCGTCGCCTGCATCGGCGAGCGCGTGATCGGTGCGGTCCTGCTCAATCTCGAGGGCGGCTTCGCCGCAGAGCTTTGTCACGAGGTTTACCTCGGGCGGCGCCGCCCGCGCGGACATCTGCTTGCGCAAATGCTAACCGCGCAGGCCGGGATTGAAAACTTCGCCCTCGAGCGTGGATTACGAATCGTGCGTATCGCGGTAAGCGAGGAGTACCGCCGACGCGGCATCGCGAGTCGAATGCTCGAACGGGCGAAGGCGCTGGCGCTCGAATCGGGTTGCGCCTGGCTTGGCGCGAGCTTTGCGCTCGAAGCGGAAACGACCGCGTTCTGGCAACGCAATGGTTTTGCCCTGGCGCATGTCAGCTTCGCCGCGGGCAAGTCGAGCGGCGCGCACTCGATCGCGGTAATCTGCGCGCTGACGCCACCCGTCGAAGCCGTCATCGAGCGTCTGCAACGGCGTATCGGGCGGCAGTTACGTATCTGGCTGACGCAGTACCTGCAATCACTGGACGCGGAGCAGGTCACCGCCCTGCTGCGCCACAGCGGTTACCGTGCAGAACTCGATGCCGACGAGCGCGCCGAGGTCGATGCGTTCGTCGACGGCCATCGCGGATTCGAATTCTGTTTTGCGAGCTTGCAGCAATTCGTCATGCACGCCATCGCGCAATCCGAAATCGAAGCAGACCGCCTGCTGATCGAAAAAGCGGTACAAAATCGAAGTTGGAATCACTTGCCACGCGGCACGGGATCCGATGGTCGGCGGCAGTTGCAGCAGCGCCTGCGCAGACTGGTCGAACCCCTGCGCAAAGACTGATACCATCTTGGGCATGCCCCGTGACATTATCGAGTTCTGGTTTTCCGAAGAAGCCAGTAAACGCTGGTTCGATTCGACAGAGTCATTCGATCGCCTGTTGCGCGAGCGTTATCTGGACACCTGGCGGCAGGCAAAACGCGGCGAACTCGATCACTGGATGGAAACCGCCGAGGGTTGCCTTGCGCTGGTGATTATTCTCGATCAGTTACCGCTGAACATGTTTCGCGGACAGGCCGAGAGTTTCGCCACCGAGGCGCAATCGCTCGAAGTCGCTCGCGTCGCGATCGAGCGTGGCTTCGACAATGCCTTAACGCCCGGGCAGAAAGCATTTTTGTACATGCCGTTCATGCACAGCGAAAACCTCGCCGACCAGGAGCGTTCGCTGCAGCTTTTCGACCAGCCGGGTCTCGAATCCAATTTCCGCTTCGCTCGTCATCATCACGAGATCATTCGCCGGTTCGGACGCTTTCCGCATCGCAACGCGGTCCTCGGTCGAGAAAGCAGCGCTGCCGAAATCGAGTACCTGAATTCGCAGCAGGCGTTCAAAGGATGAGGTTCAGCCTGCAGGAAAAAATCAATGCCTACATCTGGGACTATGACGCCTGCGCCACCGATGCGCCGCGCTCCGCCTGGCGGCATTTTTTACAAATCATCACCATGGTCACGCGAGACCTCATGGAAGGTATGATCACGTTGCGCGCGATGAGCCTGGTTTATACCACGCTGCTGTCGATCGTGCCCCTGCTCGCGGTGAGCATCTCGGTACTAAAAGGTTTTGGCGTGCATGACCAGCTCGAGCCCGCCCTGGTGCGCCTGCTGTCGCCACTCGGAGAATCCAGTATCGAGATCAGCGCGCGCATCGTCGGGTTCGTCGAAAACATGCGTATCGGTGTGCTCGGCGCGCTGGGCCTGAGCCTGCTGCTCTACACCGCGATTTCACTGATCCAGAAGATCGAATCCGCGTTCAATTTTACCTGGCGCTTGCAGAGTAAGCGCACCCTGGTGCGCCGATTCAGCGACTATCTCAGTATCATCCTGGTTGGCCCGGTACTGATATTTTCCGCAGTGGGCATCACCGCGTCGCTCAGCAGTAACCATGTTCTCGAAGCGATCAATGCGTTGCCGTACATGAGCCAGACGGTGCAGATAATCGGCAAGCTGCTGCCTTACCTGTTGGTGATCGCGGCCTTTACTTTCATCTACGTGCTGGTGCCCAACACCCGGGTACAGTTGCGTTCCGCACTTTACGGCGGGGTGATCGCCGGTATTCTGTGGGAAAGCTCGGGCGTCCTGTTCACCTCGTTCATCGGCGGTTCGACCAAGTACACGGCGATCTACTCGGGTTTCGCGATCCTGCTGTTGCTCATGATCTGGCTTTACCTCAGCTGGATCATCTTGCTGATCGGCGCGAGTATTTCCTATTACCACCAGAACCCCAAGGCGCTGCGCTGGAAAAAACGCAACATACATTTGAGCGGCCGCATGCGCGACCAGCTGGCGCTGCAATCGATGACCAGTATCGCGCGCGCGTTCGACGATCAGGCCGACCTGTCCACCGATCTCGAAAACCTGGCCGCTTACCAGCAGGTACCCCCGGATATCCTGTCTCGCATGCTGGACGCGCTCGAAGAGGACGGGCTGGTGGTAAAATCAGACGACGATCCGCCGCGCTACCTGCCGGCAGCATCGCTGGATAGAATCACGCTGCTGGATATTTTGCGCAGCGCGCGCGAGGCGGACGACGATGGCCAGGCGGACAGCTTTTGCAGCGATGCGCCAGTGTCCCTGTTGCTGGCCAGGCTCGAGCAATCGCTGCACAAGGAGCTGGGCGATACCAGCCTGGCCGATTTTGTGGAGCAGACACAAATCGAGCAGGAAAATGAAGATAGTCTCGTTCAACGTTAACAGCGTGCGGCAGCGACTGCACCAGTTGCAAAGCGTCGTCGACAAGCACTCCCCGGAGTTTATCGGCTTGCAGGAGACCAAGGTGCAGGACGACGAGTTCCCGCTCGGGGCGATCGCAGAAATGGGATACCAGGCCGCGTTCATGGGTCAGAAAACCCATTACGGAGTCGCCTTGTTGTCGCGCCGCAGTTGCCAAAGCCTTTGTTTCGGTTTCCCCGGTGACGGCGCGGACGCGCAAAAACGATTTATCGGCGGCGAGTTCGAAGTCGATGGCAAGAACCTGTTGGTCTTCAACGGTTACTTTCCCCAGGGTGAGAGCCGGGATCACCCGGTCAAGTTTCCGGCGAAGCAACGCTTTTATGCCGACCTGACCGAATTTCTCGCCCACTACGATATGGGGCAGTGCAACCTGGTGCTAATGGGCGATTACAATATTGCCCCGCTGGATCTCGATATCGGGATCGGAGACGACAATGCGAAGCGCTGGCTCAGAACCGGCAAGACCAGTTTTCTGCCCGAGGAACGCGAATGGTTCCAGCGCCTGGTCGAACTGGGCCTGCACGACGGTTTTCGTCTTTGCCACGCGAATGAAGACAATTGTTTCAGCTGGTTCGATTATCGTAGCCGGGGCTTCGAGCGCGAGCCGAAACGCGGCTTGCGCATCGACCACATTCTGGTATCCGACGCGCTGAAACCGGCAGTAATCGCCGCTGGCGTGGATTACGATATTCGTGCGATGGAAAAACCCTCGGATCACGCCCCGGCGTGGATCGAACTCAGGCTGGATCGGCTTGTCTGACTCCAGGTCCGAATAACCCTGTACCCGCGAGGTCATCATGTTTGCCAAACCCACCCAAATTCCCTCACCGAGCGAGGCCTTACCCGGTCGCGAACAGGCTTTGCAAATCGAGCCCTTGCACGCGGTTCTCGGCACCTCGATGCTGCCCCCTTTTCCCGAGCATTGTGAACAGATCGTGTTCGGACTCGGTTGTTTCTGGGGCGCTGAACGAAAGTTCTGGACGCTGCCCGGGGTGTACACGACCGCAGTCGGCTACGCCGCGGGCCATACCCCGAACCCGAGCTACGAGGAAGTCTGCACCGGCATGACCGGTCACAACGAAGTCGTGCTGGTTGTCTACGACCCACGGCAAATCGATTTTGCGATGCTGCTCAAATCCTTCTGGGAGTCGCATGATCCGACCCAGGGAATGCGCCAGGGAAACGACCGTGGTACCCAGTACCGTTCGGGAATTTATTTTCATAATGAGAACCAGCGCAAACAGGCCGAAGAAAGTCTGCGCGATTACCAGCAAAAACTTGCCACGGCCGGCTATACTCAGATTACCACCGAGATCCGGGAGGCGGGGCCGTTCTACTATGCGGAAGACTACCACCAGCAATACCTGGAAAAGAATCCGGCGGGATATTGTGGCCTGGGAGGTACCGGGGTGTCTTGTTAGAACGTCGTAGAACCGCAAAAAGTAGTTGAATATAAAAATAGATTAATAAGATTACCGGCTGAATTTAAGCAGCAGATTTGGCAATGCTATGGCAAATGAAGGTGTTCGTCGAACCTCGCCTGGGGGTGGCTCGACAGCGTTTTTTACAAACGCGATCCAGGCGCACACGAAGCTAGACGCGCGGTCTTTCGTAGCGTGGCGCGGACTGGCGGGCGCCAATCGGCTGGCTGCACTCCCGAGACGAGAGGATAAGGATTGTCCCCGTAAGATCGATTAGCGTCGTGATATCAAGGCTCTACAGCTTTAAATTCATCATCGGTGCCGCACTGCTCTGTCTCGGCGCCCTGGCTTACGGTCTTGCGATTTACAGCACCCAGGTATATCGCGATCAGGCGATTCAAAACCAGGTCGAATCGCTGCGCTCCCAGCTCGAATCGAAAAGCCGCGAGGCGATCAATCGCCTGTATGACGAACAACGGCGCTTCGCCTTCACGCTGCGCGATGAGGCGGGCTTCAACCGGGCGCTGCGGCAACGCGACGTCAGCGCAATGCAGAGCTGGCTCGGCGAAAGCTACTCCCGTTACCAGAGCTCAGGCGTCCGTTTTCGTCTGAAAGCGATCGTCGTGCGCGACCTGTCGGGCGACGTATTTACGCAAATATCCGACGACGGCCTCGACGGTTACTCGGGTTGCCCGACCTCGCTTGCGGCAATCGGCGGCCCGCTGATCCGCCTGCTGGAACCGAATTTCTCGCTCTGCAGTTTCGACGGTAA
>JBFGQE010000069.1:0-11764 GCA_041564355.1 Gammaproteobacteria bacterium
GCATGCCTATCCGTTTGCCACCGGCACGAAACCGCTGGATACGCCCTGGCAGAATCTGAATCGCCTCGAAATCCGCGGCAAGCAGCTTTTCCTGAGCAGTTGCATCACCTGCCACGACGGCGCCATGGCCGGCAGTACGGGGGAAATCTGGCGCAAGCAATCGGTGTCGTACCCGCGGAATAATTTTTCCTACAGCGAAATCGACGCCGTTTCGTCAGCCAGCGTTTACGCCAGCCACGATATTCCCCCGCGCATCGAAAGGCTGTCGGCGCAAGCCAGAGCGGGCAAAAAACTGTGGCAGCGCAACTGTGCTTTCTGCCATGCGGCCGATGGCACCGGCGAAAACTGGATCGGCAGCTTTCTCGAACACAAACCGCGCAACCTGACCACTACGAGTTTCATGGGCTCGATGAGTCGGACCCGCCTGCGGCAACGAATCCGTGACGGCTTGCCCGACACGTCCATGCCGGCATGGAAATACGTGCTCGGCGACGCGGAGATCGAGCAAATCGTTAGCTACATAGACGAGGCGTTCCATCCGTTGGCGCCGAAATAAATTCCCAAAATTGAGATAGCGCAAGAAATACTTCTCATTTTTGGGATAAATTCGGACCGATGTAACGCGTCAGGCTGAACCATCAGCCTCCCAACGGCGCCGATTCGGGGCACGAACGGCCTCGCAGTTGGCTTCGCCGCCGAATCCGGATAGGCGGTTTCCGCGGGGCGGGACTGGCACTCGAATTGCTACGACAAATAGGAAGATTGAAGCAGAGCGATGCGAACAATATTTTTAATTCCCGGTCTTCGCCGCAGCATCCGGCTTGCGGAATTACTCCCGATCGTGCTCCTCGGACTGACGGCGAGCGCGTGCTCGGACCGGGACCCCGGCTCTCCGTCGATCGGCGACCCGTTTCCGTTGGTGACGCTTGCTGAGGCAATCTCGATCGGTGACAAAGCAGTCGAACACAAGGGTAAAACCTTGCTGATTAATTTCTGGGCGACCTGGTGTGCGCCTTGTCGCGACGAAATGCCGGAGCTGCAGGCGTTGAGCGACGAGATCGACCCGGAGCGTTACGCCGTAATCGGCGTCGCGGTCGACGAGGACAGGAATCTCGCGCTTGAATTCTTACTCGAGCACGGAATCCGTTTTACCAATTTCCAGGATCCGGACAGGCATCTTGCAACACGCCTGCTGGGCATCGAAACCTATCCCGCGAGTTTCATCGTTTCGCCAGGAGGCATCATCCAGCGGCGTATCCACGGGCGCCGTTCCTGGAACGCGGATTCGCTCGGATTTTCATCGATCTCGGCCGAAACGCGGCTCCCGCGCGAAGCGGGGTATCAAGGGGGAAGCTAGAGACATGGCAGCGCTACAGGTACTGATCATCGACGACGAACCGGCCATACGGCAAATTCTCTCGAAGGTAGCCGCCGGCGCGGGACACTCGGTGAATACGGCCGCCAATGGTGACGAGGCACTGGCACGCCTGGCGAAGGGAGACATCGACGTCGCACTGTGTGATATCCGCATGCCGGACCTGACCGGCATCGAGGTGGTCGAGCGCGCCCGCGGTCAGGGAATCGATACCGTGTTCCTGATGATGACGGCCTATGCCTCGGTCAACACGGCAATCGATGCAATGCGTGCCGGTGCCTACGACTACATGATCAAGCCGTTGCGCAACGAGGACTTTCTCAACCGGCTGGAACAGATCGCCGACGTGATTCATCTCAAATCCGAGAACAAGGTATTGCGCGAGCTGGTGAAAAGTCAGAGTACCCGGATTTGGGCCATGAGTTCTCCCGCGATGCAGGCGGTGGAGCGACTGGTGCTCAAGGTCGCGCCCACCGACAGCACCGTGTTGATCACCGGGCCAAGCGGCTCCGGCAAGGGCGTTATCGCCGAAACGGTCCATCGCAACAGCCTGCGCAACGATTACGCTTTTATCCCGGTCAACTGTGGCGCAATCCCCGAGAATCTTCTCGAAAGCGAGTTTTTTGGTCACACCAAGGGTGCCTTCACCGGGGCCAGCAAGGCCAAACGCGGCCTGTTCGTCGAGGCCGACCAGGGCACCATTTTTCTCGACGAGATCGGTGAACTGCCGCTCAACCTGCAGGTCAAGCTGCTGCACGTGATCGAGGACCAGAACGTGCGCGCAGTCGGCAGCGAGCAACCGCGTAAAATTAACGTGCGCATTATCGCCGCCACCAACCAGGACCTCGGTGAGATGGTCGAGGCGGGCCGCTTTCGCGAAGATCTTTACTTTCGTCTGAACGTCTTCCAGATCTCGCTGCCCTCGTTGCAGCAGCGCAAGCAAGACCTGCCCGAGTTGATCGAACATTTTATCAGCAAAGAGAGCCTGAAAATGGGCTTCGATAAAGCGGTACAGATCCAGCCGGAAGCGACACAATGTTTACTGAAATACAGCTGGCCGGGCAATGTGCGCGAACTGCAGAACGTCGTCGCGCGATCGCTTATTCTGGCCGAGGACGGCGTCATCAAATTATCCGATTTACCGCAGCATGTCCGCGCCGTGGAATATCCGGTCGGACCCGCTCCGGGCAACTCTGAGACAACCCTCAAGCAGCAATTACGCCATTACGAGCAGGCCATCATCCTGGCCGCTATCGCCGAGGCCGACGGCGATCGCAGGGCGGCCGCCGATCGGCTCGGAATCGGGGTTTCGAGCCTTTACCGGAAGCTCGACCCGAAGTCGGGCGACGAAGCGTGAACCGGCACGAAACCAGCAAATACCGCCAGGGGATTGCGTCCCTGGCACTGCTCTCGACGATCCTGCCCGCCATCGCGGCCGACCCGCGCGTGGACGGCGAACAGGGCATTATCGAGTATCGCAAGGGCAACCTGATCGAGGGCATGGCGTTATTGCAAAAATCCGCATCCTCCGGTTATGCCCCCGCGCAAACGACCCTCGCCTTCATTCTTGACGCCGCCGAGGCGGACGAAGAGGCCGTACACTGGTATCGAAAAGCGGCCGAGAATAACGACCCGGCAGGCCTGTTCGGTCTCGGTGGCATGATCGCCAAGGGCGAGGGCATTCGCAAAAATCCCGCAATGGCCGGGCAGTTGATCGAAAAAGCAGCGCGGCTCGGGCACGTGCCTGCCATGAGAACCTACGCGCATGCGCTGGAACACGGACAACTGGGATTCGAACCCCGGCACGAGGCAGCCGCCCGATGGTACCTCGAGGCGGCCCGCCTCGACGACGCCACTTCGATAAAGCGGCTCGAGCGTGCTTACACCCTGGGCCAGCTGGGATTGCCGGTCGACCTCGAGCAGGCAGAATCCTGGAAACACAGGCTGAACAGTAGCGACTAGGAGCATCTCGATGAAAGCAAAATTTTTACGCTTGTGTCTTTTATCCGCTCTCGCCTTGTGCACGGGCAACGGGTTCGCGTCGGATACCAACCTGGGGCGTGGTATTTACCAGCGCCACTGCGCCATGTGCCACGGCAATAACGGCGCCGCGATGATGGCCGGAGCACCCGACTTCAACCGTGGGCAGGGATTGATGCGCAGCGACAGAATGCTGCTGGAGCGAATCAGGACCGGCAAAAACGCGTGCCCGGCGTATCGCGGCATTCTCGACGACCAGGAAATCCTGGATGTCATCGCCTACATCAGGACCCTGTTCTGATGCCCTGTCCGCGCGCGTGGCTGATCTGCCTGTTGACTCTGGCCGCGGTGGCCTGCTCCGATGAACCATCCGGGACGAACCCTGGCGACGCCTCGAACCAGGCACAATCGCGGGCAGCGATACCGCTGGCGATCCCCCGGGTGCTCGACGTGTTCGACGTCGGTACCGGGACCTATGTCCGTTCGCTGGCGATCGATGAGCAGGCGAATCGGCTCTGGGTCGGAACCTCGCTTGGAGTCAACGAGATCGATCTTGAAAGTTACGCGCTGCTCAACACCTTCACCCGCGACCACGGGCTGGCCAACGAGTACGTCTTCGCTATCGGCATCGACCAGGAAGGCAACAAGTGGTTCGGCACCAATGCCGGCGGCATGTCACGTTACAACGACGGCGACTGGAAAACCTATTTTCCGATGCACGGGTTGGCGGATTACTGGGTTTACGCTTTTGCCAACGACGCCGACGGTGGCCTCTGGATCGGAACCTGGGCCGGCGCCAACTATCTCGATCGCGAGCGAGGCAAATTTCAGACCTTTGTGCAGGAGTTGATCAACGAGTGGGTCTACGGCATCAGCGTCGACTCCAACGGGGACGTCTGGTTCGGTACCGAGGGCGGCGTCAGCCGCTACGACGGCGTGACCTGGACCGCGTGGAGCCACGCGGACGGCGTCGGCGGCGACAACCCCGACGATCTGCCGTTTAGTCGCAACACCGGGCTCGGCACGCGTTCCCGACACGATCTCGGGGTACTCAACGCCGGCCAGGCGACCTACAACCCGGGCTACGTGTTCGCAATACTTGCCGACCGCGAGAATACCGTCTGGGCCGGTACCTGGGGTGGTGGTGTCGCTCGTTTTCGCGATGGCGTGTGGACCAACCTGACGGAAAAAGACGGGCTGGCCGGCAATATCGTTTACGCGATCGCACAGGACTCTGCGGGCAATTACTGGTTCGGCACCAACAAGGGCCTGTCGCGTTACGACGGCACCACCTGGAACAACTGGAACGTTCATCACGGCCTGGCGGCGAACGACGTCTACGCGATCGCAACCGAGGCCGACGGCGACATCTGGATCGGCACCCTGGGCGGCGTGGCCCGACTGGGCACGGAGCCCGCGGTCGAGACAGCACCGCCAACCGGCATTTCTCCCGGCGAAGGCCCGTCATGAAACTTAAATGGCTCGTCATCGCCTGCGCAATCGTCGGTTCGCTGCTCGTCATCGCCAGACTGGGCAACCTCGGTCCGTGGGAGACCGCTCCGAGCCAGGCTGTGATGACCGCGCATTCCGAAATCGTCGCTGCGGAAATCAGCGCACCGGACCTGCGACGCTTGCGCGCTGCCCCAAGGAACCCGAACTTCACCCATTTCCGCATCGGCAACCGTAACGTGAAATCCATCTTTGCCGAGGAAGACACGGTTTGGGTCGGCACCTCGGGCGGGCTTATCCGTTACGACTCGGAAACCGATGATTATCGCCTGTTCGACGTGCGCAACGGCCTGCTGGCGAACGGCGTGTTTCACGTCAGCCGCTGGAGCGAAGACAAGATGTTCGTCGGCACCTACGGCGGCGGACTCGCGATCTACGACGAGACCGAGGATCGATTCCGAATTTTCAATGTTCCCGAGGGTCTCGCCGACGCCTTCGTCTACGACGTCCTGGTGACGCCGAATGGCGACCTCTGGATCGCCACCTGGTCGGGTGCCAACCGTGTCATCGAGGGCCGCCTCTCGGACCCGGGCGCCTGGCAAACCTACACCGTCGAAAATACCGGCGGCGGCCTGCCCAACGACTGGGTTTACGGTCTCGATCTCGGTCGCAGTGGCGAGGTCTGGCTCGCGACCGAGGGCGGTCTGGCGCGCTACCGCGAAGGCAAATGGGACAACTGGAACCACGCCGACGGCCAGGGCGCTGCCTACGAGCTCGTTCGGCAGGACAATACTTTCAATACCGATCCCGCGGCGCTGTCCGATCACCATGCCCGGCAAAAAGTGGAAATGGGCCTCGAGCATGTCGATACCGCCTACAACCCAAATTACATCGTTGCGCTGGAGGTGGATGCTGCCGGCATGGTATGGGTCGGCACCTGGGGAGGCGGCCTCGCGCGTTTCGACGGCGAGCAGTACGTCAACTACACGGTGCAGGACGGACTGCCCTCGAATCACGTGTTCATGTTGCACGAAGATCGGCAGGGCAAGCTGTGGGTCGGTACCAGCAATGGATTGGTCCAGTTCGACGGAGACCGCTTCGATAACCGCCTGACGACCCACGAGGGATTGTATTCCAATACCGTGTTTTCGATGGCGACACAGCGGGACAACCTGCTCTGGGTTGGCAGCTTCGGCGGAGTGACCCGTTTCGAAAGATAGCCATCTGCGAAGCGCACTCCTTGGCGTGCCCGGCACGGGCTCGCGGTCGGGTTAATCTTCCGGTTTACCGTCGACGGGCAGGCTCGATTGCCTGCGCTCGTCGATCCTCGCCTCCCATTCCCAGATGGCGGCGCGAGCCAGGCGCAGGTATTTTTTATCCTCCTTGCCGCCAGCGAGATGGATGTAACTGCGCATCGCGCCCACAGCCCCCTCGAAATCGTTCATCTTCTCGCTGGTTAGCGCCAGCCCGTAGTAGGCATTGGCCTGGTATGCGTCCTGCGTCATCGCCTCGATGAAAAAATCCCGCGCGATCGCGTATTCGCCGAGCTCGTAAAGCGAAAAACCCATGTTGACCTTGATCTCGGGCAGCTCCGGGGCGAGCAACAACGCGCGATGCCACAGATCGAGCGCGTGACGATAACGGCCCTGTTGCATCTGCTCGACCGCGGCGGCAAACAACGGCTTCAGTTCGTCCCCCTCCGTTTGCCTGACGGCAGCGGAGGACATCGGCATCGCTGCCGATCGTGTCATCCATTGGTTCAGAAAAATGCCGAGCAACGCCACCGCCAGGCACAGCAGCATCGCGGCCAGCACGTAGCGAGTTCTCGTCGCCATTCGGCCTCGCCGCGCCGCGCCGGCCATCAGATCATTCCCTTGTGCGGGGCGGTAGAGACGAACGGCACGCCGAAAAAGGTCAGGAAGGCCAGGGTAAAACAGCCGAAAACCAGCGCCGCGTAAAGCCTTTGCCGACCATCGTGGAGGCGCCAGTGCAAGACGAATATAACGCCCAGCCAGGTCAGGAAAGCCCAGGTTTCGAGCGGATCCCAGGCCCAATAGCGGCCCCAGGCATCCTGCGCCCAGATTGCGCCGAACAGCAGCATCAACGACTGGAAGCAAAAGGCGAACGCGAGCATTCGGTAACTCAGTGACTGTACCACCCGGCCCGGGCCCGTGCTTCCAGCGGAGCCAGTCCGCCTCGATTCGAGCAAAGCGCTACCGCTAGCCAGCATGAGCAAAGCAAGAAAGAATTTGCCCGCGAGCACGTGGAAGTAAAGCCAGATCGTGTCGTAGGTCGGCGGCAGGTGGGTATCCCGAGGCGTCGAAACCAGCAGCCATAACATCAGCATGGCCAGCAGCGGGACAATGAATCGGCCCGCCGCACGATGATTTCGCGCCAACATCGTGAACAAGAGGTAGGCCAGGGTCAGGCTCCACAGGTTGCTGCTTAGAATTTCGTGCAAATTGATGAACGGCCCGTGGCCGATTCGACTCCAGCGCAGCGCGAGGCTCACGCTATGCAGGGACCAGCCCGCGAAGCCCAGGGCAAGGATACCGCGATATGGCGGTTGATCACGCCCGAAATAATTCAGCGCATAGCCCAGCCCGTAAAAGCAGAGAGCCAGGTAGAGGATGCTGGTTTCGTTTATCGTCGACATCGATCCGGCATGGTGACAGTGGCCGGGTTCTGTCGCCGGCCATGGTTACTTGCGAGCACGAAGCGTGCCAAGTTCCGGGTTTAGCCCGGTACTGGAGTGTCGCCCTCTCCCTCGTTGTTACCGTCCCGGTCGATGGGCAGGATTACGTAGACGCGAGTGCCCCGCCCCTCCTCGCTCTCGATTTTGAGACTGCCGCCATGCGCACGCACGATGGTATCGCATAGCGACAATCCCAGGCCGCTTCCTTTGCCCACAGGCTTGGTCGTGTAAAACATTTCCATCACGTGGCCGAGCGTTTCCTGCGACATGCCCGAACCGAAATCCTCGATCAGGACACGCACCTCGGCATCGCCCGGCTCGGTACTCACGATGATGCAGTCCCCGCCGCGATCGCTGCCCGCGCAGGCATCCATCGAGTTGATCAGCAGGTTCATGAAAACCTGGGTTAACTGATCCGCGACGCCGAAGATGGCGGGCAGGTTTCGGTCGAGCCGCAGGTCGATACCGATCGAACTGAAACGACGATCGTAGGTCAGCAGTTGCGCGGTGCTGCGTATCAATCCATTCAGATCAAGCAATTCTCGCTCGCGTGGCCGGGGCGAGGCGAAATCGGCAATCTCGCGGGTAATATTGCCGAGCCGCGCGATCTGCTCACCGATCAGGTCGATGTTCTTGCGCACGTCGTCGTCGACGTCCTGCGGCACATAGACCTGCCTGACCTCCGCGGTTGCCCCCGCGATAGCCGCGATCGGGTTGCCGACCTCGTGCAGAATACCCGCCGCCAACTGCCCGATTGCGACCATCTTGTCCTGGTGAAAATACTGCTGACGGGAGGTATCGAGCTCCCGCTGCGACTGGATCCGGGAGGTAATGTCGCGGACGACGACGATGTAGCGCGAATTTTGCTTGTCCGGCTCGAGCGGTCCGATCCAGAGATCGACCGGGAAGGCCTCTCCATCGAATCGTTGCATGACGGCCTGCTGGTAAGTCGTGTTCTCGAAACTGGGCGCGTCGAGGCCTACGCTCTCGGCGCCGAGATCGCTGACCTTGCGGCCCACCAGGTCCGCTGCAGCGCAGTTGAACATATGGCAGGCGGAGCGATTGGCGCTTTCGATGACGTAATCCTCGGTGCAGGTGAAAATGGCGTCAGGCACGTTGTCCATGGTCGCCTGCAGGCGCGCCTCGCTCTCTACCAGGCCTGCCTGCATCCGCACCATCTGGGTAATATCGTGCTCGACTTCGATGACGCCAACGAATTCACCGTCGGCCGAATACAGCGGCGTGGTCAGCAATTCGACGGTCATGGGATTATTGTCCGCGTCGTAGTGCGTGTGCGTCACCGACGCCTGACAGCCTTTTTGCATGACCTGCGCAAACGAGCAGGGATGGTCGGGCGCCGTGCAGGGCGCGTCGAGACGATGCGATATCTGGTAGCAATACTTGAAGTTGGCCTCGTCCTGATCGGCCGGCAGGAGATTTTTAGCCTGGCGATTCATCAGCGCAATGGTGAAATCTGGCCGGATGACCAGCAGCGGATTACCGATGCCGTCGATAACCGATTGCAGGAAATTTTTTGCCTGATCGAGCTCGGCGGTTCTGGCCTCGACACGTTCCTCCAGCTCGGCGTGCACTCGTTTGAGCTCGTCGAGGTGCATCCGTCGCTGCTGACTCTCGATTTGCAGCAAGCGGTGGGTCCGGAGGAAGGTATAGGCAAGCCCACCGAAAAACAACAGCAGGATCAAGCCGATCAGCCAGAAATCCTTACGCTGCCTGGCCTTGATGTTGCGCATCACCTCGTGCACATTGAGATAAGTCTCGAACACACCAATCACCTCGTCGGAGTCACGCGAGCGAATCGGTATGTACTGCTGGTGCACGTTATCGACTTCGATGATGTTGTCGAACTCGTTGAGATGATTGGGATGCACCTGCCCCGAGAGTGGCACGCCCGCCAGGGCTGATTGCACGCCCTCGTTGTCGCTCGCGTTCTTACCGATTTCGTGTGTGTTCGTGGAATACAAAACCTCGGGCGGATTGCGGCCGTAAACCTTGATCTTGACAATCGGCACCCAGCGCAATTCCGTGTCCAGGGTTGCGGAGATTTGGGCCAGCATCTCGTCTGACAGGCGACCCTGGCTTTCTCGCAACGCGTCTTCGAGCCCGGTCGCCAGCAGCGAGTTGCGCAATACCACCGAGAGATTCCGGTTATGCGAATTCAGGTGTTCCTGCAGGTATTCGTCGCTCAGCTCGAAATGAGTGTAGACCAGCGCCAGCAGGGTCAGGGTCATGCCGAGAATACTGATGACCATGAACTGGCCGAGCGGAGAGTACGCGCTCAGACCGAATTCAACCGGTTGTCTGCTGTGCTTAGTTTGCATGGGCTACCTAGTATCGAATGGGCGGAACCCCTGAGAGTGAACCTACCACTGTTTGACGATTTCGTCTCGCTTGCGCGCCATGGCCGAATTCTCAGAAATGATAATCGATGCCCAATTTCCGGGCCCGATACATATTTCGGTCGGCGACTTCGAGCAGCGCCGCTGCGGTTTGTCCGTCCCGAGGGTAGATCGCACCGCCGATACTGACACCGATACTACCGGACATATCTCTGATGTGGAAAGGCCGCGTCAGGCCCCTGCAGATAGAGCAGGCACGCTGCTCGAGCAGTGATTTCCGGTCGAGTCCCGAGAGCAGGACCACGAACTCGTCACCGCCGAAGCGGGCGGCCAGATCCGCGGCACGAATATCGGACTCGATTCGACGGGCGACGATCTGCAGCACGCGGTCACCGATTTCGTGACCGTGATTATCGTTGAACGGCTTAAATTGCCTCAGGTCGAGAAATAGCAAGCCGAACGGCAGTCCCTCGGCGATCGCCGCCTGCATGACGCGGGAGAGGCGCAGACGACTGCCAATCCCGGTCAGGGTATCGGTCTCCGCGAGCGCGTTGGCCGCGGTAATCTCGGTTTGCAGTGCGCCAACATCGCGCATCACCGCGACCGAGTAGCGACCTTCCTCGAATTCCAGATTGGCAATCGAGATCGAAATCGGCGCCTCCACTCCCGACTTGTGCAACGCGGCGAGTAGCGGCCGTGCACCCATCGCGGTCGGTATCGTCCGCTCGCGAAATTGCGCGAAATGCCGTTCGTGCGCAGCGCGGTAGGCTTGCGGAATCAGGCAACCGAGAGGCTCGCCAACCACTTCCTCCGCACTGTAACCGAGCAATGACTCGATCGCAGGGTTGGCGCAAACGATTCGACCGGCGCCATCCACGACGACGATCGTATCGGGCATGATATCGGCGAAGCGAGCGAACGACGACAGGGTAAATTTCATTTTGGGATCGAAAAACACCGCGTCGTCTTCAGACAAACGATTCATGCCGATAATATTGCAGGTTTCGTGCCAAACGGTTGCCCCAGGGGTTGTGTTACCTCGTTGACAGGGCATGAATCCTGTCGCGCTGCTAGCGGTAATCGTCGCCGCTCCAGTTGGAGCCGGTTTCGCCCTGCGGGCGAAATCGCAGGTATTCGGCAGGCCTGCGCAATTCACTGATGATCCCGCTCTCGTAGTCCGCTGCCAGCGTGCGGATAAACCGGATCAACGCAGTTACCTGTCGCGGCTTGATCATGTACTCCCAGGCCGGCATCGCGCCGCGGCCCTGGTTAATACTGTGCGCGAGTTCCGTATCGCTCTTGTTTAATCTTTCGCGCAGCGCAAACGACGGCGAATTGACGTACCAGGCAATGCCGTTAAATCCGTGGCAGCCGCCGCAAAAAGCGAGGTATGTTCGCTCGCCGAGCAGCAACTGCTCGTCAACGGGTGCGGCGACCGGGTGCTCACTGGCGGTCCGCGTCACCGCGCCCGCGGTAAACGTCTGGCGAATATAGGCCAGGACTTCGCCGACCTGCCGTTCCGAGAGAGAGCTGCCCCAGGCCGGCATCATGCCGCGCCCATTCATGATGCTCCGGGCCAGGTTGGTATCGCTCTGCCCGAGGCGTTCACCACGAGCGAATGACGGCGCTTCCGGATAGGCAGACTCTCCGGCAAAACCATGGCAACCGGCGCAGGCGCCGAGGTAGATGATCTCGCCGGATTGTCCCCGATATTGCCGTGACTTCGCCTCGCCGGAGCCAGCGGCAAGAAATTTTTCGTAGGAGAGCCCCGCGAGCGGCGAGGGAAGCAGGTTCTCGGGGTTGGCCGCAGCCAGGCTGAACCAGAGATTGGCCTCTCTCGGATTGTGAAATTTCTCCGGGATGCGGGTTACCGCGCGAGCGTGGATGATTCCGAGATTGCGCTGCGCA
>JBFGQE010000070.1:0-11752 GCA_041564355.1 Gammaproteobacteria bacterium
CCATCGGCGCCTTGACTTCGATCTCGTAGCGATAGAGGTTCGAAATCGCCTCTTCCCCCGTAAAACTGACGACGGTGAACTGGTCGCCACCGGCCGCGTCGCTGACGAAACTGAAATTTGCGGTGGTCATGAATATCTCCTCTCGACAATCCCGATAAGTTAACGGTCGAACGCGGGTAGCTCGATTCGCTCGATCTCCCGGTTCGGCGAATCGATCAACCAGCAATTGGTACCCAGCAGGGTGCCATCGGCGTCGCCGAGCCTGGCCGGCTGTTCGGCGCCCGGTTCGAGCAGCAAGGCAATGGTTTGTTCCAGCGGCTGCACCAGGTACAGTCTCGTCAGCGTCCTGATCCGGTCGAACGTGTCGCCGTTTTGCATCAGGCCGGCGAACCGTTCGGCACCGAGCGGCCCGAGTTCGATGCTGAACTTGCCGGCGCGGTCCTCGACCTGCTGGCCGATCCAGGCGTCTTCGCCAAGCGTCGTATGCTGCCGGCCCAGCAGGCAGCGCTGCTGTTTGACGATCGGCACCTTGCGCGGCACGCAGGGCCTGATGTCGATGCCGAGCCCGGGCAGGTGATCGCGCAGCATGGTTTTGAGACCGGCCAGTGATTTGACCCGCTGGCCCAGCAGCCCCGCGTACTTGAGCAGGTAGCCGTACCGCCCGGGCGATTTGCGGTAGGCCGCGCCGAGGCCGATCAGGCTGAAAATGATTTCGGCGTATTTCGGATCATCGAACTCGACCAGGTTGTGGCCGAAACGATACTTGAGCCAGGCCTGGTAGAGCAGCGGGTAAATCTGGTTGTGGATGATGTCGAAGAAGGCCTTGCGGCTGCCGAGCTCGTCCCATTCGTCGTCGAGCAGTTCCTCGGTGTAAAAACCCGGCAGCGGCGACGAGACGCCGTAGAGGCCGAAAAACGTGGTGGTGATGTGGTAGCCCCCGTTCGCCGCGTCGCGGCCGATGGCGGCGATGTCGGCTTGCGGGTAGTCGAGGTTCAGCTCCGGTTGAATGCGCAGGGTTGCCGTCGCCTTGGGTTCCGCGGGCTGCGTCGGCGCGAGCCTGTGCAACAACTTGACCGCCTGGTAAAAGTCGTAGGCATCGCCGTTCTCGACAAGGTCTTGGGCTAGATTAATAACCGGTCTCCTATGCGTATCGGCCACGGGTAAACCGCGTCGGTGCTGCTGTCGACGAGGGAAAATTCGGTGAAGCAATTGAGGCTCGCGAAGCTGCCGAGCAACCGGTCGAGCAGCATGCCGAACAGGTAGAGATCGCCGCTGGAGGTAAACTGATTGGCGTCGACCGTCACGCGGATGGCCTGCCCGCGCATCGCGATGCCGTCGACGAGGCGATCGCAGGGCGTGACGCTAACCGCCTCGATGCCGGCAATGCGCTTGCGATTGGCGACTTCCTGGCGATTGGCGCTGCCGCCCGAGAAGATGTAAAGCTCGAGCAGCGACTTCAGGTTATCGACATCGGCGAGCGACAGGTAGTTGATCGCGAGGTGCGACAACAGGCGCCACAGCACCGCCTGCCCGGTCGGCGCGCGCTGGCTTTCCGACGGCGCGATGATGTTGCTGAAATCGATCAGCTCGGAGGTGTTCGACGTCTTCTGCGTGATGTCGCCGGCCTTCAGCTTGGCCGTGTGCGGGCCGTTGCTGCAGGTCAGTTCGACCTGCACCGATTCCCTGTTTTCGAGTTCGTAGGACCGCGGGTAGCTGAAGCTGATGTAGTTGGCCACCTCGCCGGCCTCGCCGGCGCGGGTGTAGGTCTGGTATGCCGGGCGGGTGTTCTGCTCCGGGTCGAACAATCCCATCGGGAGATACTCGCTCTTGCGCGCCAGTTTTCGATTGTTACCGATCACCCGGTCGACGGTGTAGACCTGGTATTGGCGGTGGGTGTCGCGCATCGGCCGCAGCCGGTATTCGCTGCGCCGGTAATCGTTGACGAACGACTCGGCCTCGTGGCTGAACAGGTTGACCGCCGGGGTCGCGTGCAGCACGAAGCGCTGCGGCGACATTTTCGGCAACTGCATCGGCAGCTCCTTCAGGTAGAACCTCAGGGTGAAGCCGCTGCCGCCGACCCGGCCGAGGTAGTTGCCGATGCCGCGCACGTCGAAAAACAGGAACTTCTCCTTGAGCAGGAAATATTCCTGCAGCAGGCGGTAGGCCGGGAACGAGTTCGACGGGTATTCGAGCAGCCTGAAATCGTCGCCGAAACCGGCCGGGGCGACGGCGAGATCGGGGCCGGTGTGTTCACTACCCTGGCCATCGATGACGGCAATCGAGTCGATGAAATGATTCAGGATGTAGAAGGTATCGACGGCGCCCTGGTAATCGCCGCCGACGTGCAGGCGCAAATCCCCGATACCCCAGGCCGACAGGCTCATGCCGCTCAGCGCGAGTGCCACGTCGATCGCGCGCCGCCCGGTCGCGGTCTCGGTGGCGCTGACGCGGCTGACGGCGACCGGCGCCACGTCGACGTCGCAGGTTGTCCGGTAGCGGCACTTGACGCCGTCGATTTCGACCGAATCGAGGTAGGTGCCGGCCTTCATCGTCAGCGTGTTCTTGAGGATCGGCGTCGGCTTGAGTTCGATGATCGTGGCCGACGGGATCGGGCGCAGGTAATGCGGGAATACCTGGTTCAAGAGCCCCTGCGAGAATTCGGGGAAGTCGTCGTCGATTTTCTGCCGGATGCCGGCGGTCAGGAACGCGACGCCCTCGAGGATGCGCTCGACGTCCGGGTCGGCGCTCGCCTGCGCGAGTTGCGGCGCCAGCGTCGGGTTGGCCTGGGCGAACTCCTGCGCGATCTGCTTCAGGCTGTCGAGTTCGTTCTGGAAGTATCGGTTCATCGGTTACAGGCTCACGCTGATGCTGCCGTTGTCGGCGATTTGCACGCTGGCGCTGAAATTGATGTCCTGGTTCTTGTGCTCGAACATCGCGCTCAGGCCGAAGCCGAGGCTGGCGGCGCGGCCGTCCGGCTGTTGCGAGGTCAACTCCACCGAGGCGAGGCGGGTTTCGTAGCGCCTGACCTGCTGCAGCAGGTCGCGCTGGATCGCGTCGACGTCCGGCACCGCGTAACCGTTCATCAGGTGGGTGAAATCGGGCAGGCCGAATTCCTCGTCGGCGAGCACCGTGCCGCGCCGCGTATTGAACAGTTTCTCGAGGTCGTCGCGCAGCGATTCCAGCACCTCGTCGACGTCTGCTTCGGAAGCCGACACGACCTCGGCTTCTTCCCAGGCTTTCATCCGTTTCAGCAGGCGCAGTTTCATCCCGCCCTACCCCGCGAACTCGCCCCAGGCGTCTTCGAACTGGATGCCGTCGGGCTCCCAGGTCCAGATGATTTTTTCGTACGAGATCGACACGTCTTCCATGTGCTTGATGGTTTCGTTGGCGCGGTCGAGCACGTTCGGAAACCACGGATGGATGCGGGTGATGAAGCCGTTTTGCATCAGCATCGAGAAGTAAAGCTCGTGGTCGCCGGTACCGTCGAGGCGATACCAGTTGAGCGTGACCTCGGTCAGCAGCTCGTTGCTGCAAAGCGCCTGGTAGAGCATCGGCGTGCTCTTGTCGATTTCCTTGGTGATCGTCAATGGCCGGTGCGCGCGCCGCCCGCTGGCGACGCCGCGCTCGTCGGTGGGAATCTCGACGACGTGGTCGAAGGCCTGCACCAGGATCGTATCCTCGCGGTCATCGAGTTCGCACGAGCCCTGAATCTGGCCCTGTTCTTCGCCGACGATAATCAGGTTTCCGGGCATGGGCATGGCGTTATCCTCTCTCGATCATTGGTTGCTTTGGTTCACTCAACTCATCTTCCTGCCGGCGCCTCAGTGCTTGTCCAGCTTGCTGGTCTCGCTGAGGCTGAAGCTGTGCCCCATGAACTTCAGGTGCGGCGTGATCTGGATGCGCGACAGGTACCAGTCGCTCTTGCCTTCCACTTCGCGCACCTTGACCTCGGCCCTGCGCAGCGGCCGGCGCGCGCGCACCCCCGGCGCCGGGTTGTCCATGTCCGACACGTACTGGCGTAACCAGTCGTTCAGGTGCTGGTCGATCTCGAGCCGGTTGGTCCAGGTGCCGATGTTCTCGCGCTGCATGATCTTGAGGTAGTGCGATATTCGCCCGACGATCAGCAGGTAGGGAATCTGCGCCGCGAGCCGCACCGACAGGTCGTTGTCGCCATCCATGACCTCGCGCACGGCCTGGGTCGAGTAGGCCGAGTAGAACGCGGCCGTGTCCTCGCCCTTGTGCACGCTCAGCGGAATGAATCCCTGCTCGACGACGTCGCTCTCGCGCTTGTCGGTGAGCAGGAAGCGGGTCGGAATACGACCGCCGCCGACATGGTGATCGGCGCCGTCCATGCGCAATCCTTTCACCTTGCCGGAGGTCTTGCCGATCGAATTCAGACACCAGCGATACTGCGCGAAGCTGTCGAGCAGGCGCGTGACGAACGCGAAGCCGGTATTGCCCCAGAGCAAATCCCGATCCGCATTGCGGATCGATTCCCGGTATTGCAGGCTGCCGATCGACACGTCGTGGGACTTGCGCAGCAGAAAACCGGGCATCGCCAGCGCGACGTATTTCGCGTCCGGGCTGGCGCGAAACGCTTTCCATTTGGCGTATTTCGGCTGCGCGAAGATGGCGTTGAGATCGCGCAGCTTGCTGAATTTGTCGAACGAGTCGATATCGAAAAACTCGGCCGCGGCGGCGCCGATGAACGGCGCGTGCGCCACCGCCGCGACGGTGCCGATTCGCTGCAGCAGCTTGATGTCCTGCGCCCCGGGGCCGAACTCGTAGTCGCCGACGATCACCCCGTAGGGCCGGCCGCCGAACTGGCCGAATTCATCGGCATAGACGTGCTGGTAGAGTTGCGACTGAAAGACTTCGGGCACATCGTCGAAGTTTTCCAGCAAGCCCTGCTTGCCGATATTGAGAAACGCCAGTTCGCAGTTTTCGCCGAAATCGGTGCGCTCGATCAAAAACTGCGCCGTGCGCCACGCGGTCTCGAGCCGGCGGAAATCGGCATGGTGAATGATCGCGTCGATCTGCCGGCACATCTTTTCCTCGAGGCTCGAGATCAGCCAGCCGTAGTTATCCGCGTTGCGCCGGATTTCGTCGAGCGAGACCGATTCCGCGTCCAGCACGGCCTGGATCAGATCGATGTCGGCTTCGACTTGCAGCGGCGCGCGCTCGGTTGTCAGCCGCGTCAGGCTGTCGTTGAAGGCCAGCAGCGCGGCCAGCGCGGGCACCGAGTTCACGACCCGGGCCGGGGTAAAATCGGCCATCGACCCGAACGCGAAGCCGAGCTCCAGTTCGCCGCCCTGATCGCTCAGGCAATCCTCGACCTTCAGGTTCAGGACCGGTTTCAACTGTTGAAACAGGACATTGATGTTCGGCTCGTCGAGTCGAACCGGGACCTGCTCGCCGAAGTATTCCGACCGCCGGTCGAGCGTCAAATCGGCCAGCACGAGCACCTTGAACGGCAGTTCCACCGCCTCGGCCCGGTCGCCGGTTCTCGATTCGAAGACCAGGTTGATGCGATCGCTGACGGTCTGGGCATCCACTGCTCGTCACTGCCCCCAGCACGAAACCACGTTGACCGGCGGCCGCAACGGAACCGACTCGAGCATCTGGATGACCGGTTCCTGACCCTTGATTTCGTAGTTCACGTCGATGGCCTGTACGCGCTCGGTGCGCAACTGCGATTCGAACTCGGGAAATTCCTTGACCGTGAAGATCCGCCGCCCGTCGCGGAAATCCGCGAGAAACTTGGAGAAGCCTTTTTGCCCGTTGTACAGCTTGCGCAACGAGTACTCCCCGACCTCGATGCGCAGCGTCGTATCGCCGCACTTGCTCAGCGACCACTTGAATTCGCTGGACGCGTAAAAATTGTAATTCGCCAGCGTCTGCACGCCGTCGGCGCAGTGCAGGTCGACGAAGGTCGCGTAGGGCGAAATGGCGGCGCTCTGGTTGATCCCGGTGGGCAGCGCGCTGATGTTGACCTGGAACTCGCCGGCGACGATTTTCCGCCCGCTGTCGGCCGCGTTGACGAACTCGAGGAATTCCGGGCTCCAGTCCAGGCCGCGGTTATTGACCCGCGTCGAAACGAAACCTTTTTTCAACTTGCGCGCGAGGAACGGCGCCGCGTCGTTATCGGTGAAGTTCCACAGCAGCCCGCCTTCGCCGATCAGGGTTTCGCCAAGCTTGTCCTCGGTAACGCCCTCGAGACCGGCCAGCACCTTGTCTTCCCAGCTGTTCTGCAGGTAGCAGGCGGCTTCCTGGCGCATAAACTCGTAACCGACGCGCACCGGGCCGGTGTAGAGGTCCCAGAAGATGCGCGAGTCCCGGTCGGGCTTGCCGATACCATCGATACGCTGCAGGTCGAAGATCGCCGCCCAGGACTCGGAACCGGCGCCATCGCCCGCCGCGAGCCGATCGGGACTGGTGAACGCGTGCACGGTTTCGTCGAACGACAGCTTGATCGCATCGCCGTTGAAGGCGAGATTCTTCAATCCTGCCTTGTAGGCCTTGTAGGCATCGGCCGCCTTGTCCAGTTGCTCCTCGAGCTGTTTTTGCGCCTCGCCGCCGAGTTTCTTTTGCGCCTTGAGTCCCTGCTTCGCGCCCCTGGCCACCAGCTTGCCGACCTTGCCGAACTTGCTGACGGCCTTCAGCGCCGTCTTGGTCGCGGCTTGCGAGCCGCCCGCGGGGTCCGCCTCACCGACATGATCCTGGATTTCCGCGAAGTAATCGATCTGCTCGCGGGCCTTGAACAGTCCTTCCGATTGGACCGGTTCGGTTTCGCGCTGGATCCGGCGCATGACCGCGAAGTACGGGTTGTTCGGTGTCGTCATCGATTCCATCGCGGTCAGCCACTCCCGGCGCCCGCGCAGCTTGTTCCGCCCGTAGTCGAACTCGGCGGCAAACGCCTCCCAGGCCTTGAGGTAGTTGCGCTGGTAAAACAGCATGAAGTTATCCCGCACGCTGCCGAGCGACGCCGAATCCATGCCGGCGACGTTGAGTTCGGCGAGAAAATTCTCGATGAACTCCAGCCCCTGCAGCGTGTAGGCCGACGAGACGACGGGCTGGTCGACCAGCTGGCGGCTCCCGCTCCAGAAGTCGCCGACCTTGACATCGGGAAACCCCTGTAACTCGGTGTACTTGACCAGCCAGGTGAAATCGCCGCGGCTCGCCGCGATGACCGATTCGAGGGCCGCCTGCAGCCGCAGGCGTTCATCCGAAAGCTCGACCGCCGAGGGTACGAGCTGCACGTATTTTTGGTAAAGCGAATCGAACAGCACCGCCGATTCGGGATTGATATCGGGATTGACGACGCGCAGATACTGTTCCGGGATTTCCGGAAGCTCGTCGAACGCGTCCTGGTCCTGCTCCAGGCGGGCGCTGATCAGGTTGATTCGGCGGACGATCCCGGAGACCAGGTAGGCACGCTCGTCGCTTGCCAGGTTGGCGTTGGCCGTTGCGCCAATATTCTCGTCGAGCCGGGACAGCAAATTGTCGTGAAACGACAGCAGGAAGGCGCGCGTCAGGCGGCCCCGGTGCGGACTGTCGAGATAAGGCCCGTACCACGGCAGGATCCAGTCGTCTTCGACCCGGCCGAGATCGTTGATCAGTTCGTTGTGCCGATGGAGCGCCCCGATCTGCGCGTTGATATCCGCTTGCCGGGGCTCGATCTCGGCGTAGCTGTCGAGCAGCTTGTCGAGGCTCTCGCGGTCGCTGACGAAGGCGATGCTCAGGCCCGCGATCAGCAGCGCCAGCGTCGCGCCGCTGATGCCGAGCCCGTAATTCCGAATCGCCCGGCGCAGTCTTTCGGCGCTCGGCAGCGTGGACAGCAATCCGCGGTCGGGCGGCATCACGCGGGTGAACAGTTCGTGCAGGAAAAGCCCCCGGTCGTGCAGTTCCCCGTTGGCAGCATCCTCGGCACGCTGCTGGCTCGAACTGAAATACAGGCCCCGGAAACGCGGCGTTTCCTGGTAGAGGTTGTTCTTCAGCGCGGTTTGCGCGAAGGCATGCAGCCCCTTGCGCATTTTCTCCATGTTGAGCGGCAACTCGATCAGGCTGTCGTCCGGGTAGTCGCCGCGCTCCATCATCAGCAGGCGCAGTTCCTTGAGCCGGTCGAGCACGCGGTTGAAGGCCATGTCCAGGGCCTGGTCGATATCGACGACCTCTTCGTCGCACAGGTATCCCATGACCTGGTCGAGCGATTCCTCGGGCAGGTAACGGCACCAGTTGGTGAACTGGTCGATCAGATCGCACTTGGTCACCATCAGGTAGACCGGCATCTGAATTTCGAGCCGTTCCATCAATTCGTTGATCCCGCTGCGGACCTGCTGCCCTTCGGCGCGCAGCTCTTCCTCGTTACCGTTGAGCAGACGGTCGGCGGTCACCACCAGCACCAGGCCGTTCAGCGGTTCTTTCTGTTTGTGCCGGGAAAGCATCCCCAGCAGGGTCGTCCACTCCTGGCGATCGCGCCTGTCGTTGTCCGGGACCGCGTAGCGGCCGGCCGTATCGAGGATGATCGCCTGGTCGTACAGCCACCATTCGAGGTTCAGGGTCGAGCCCTGCTCGTGCTCGGAGAGCTCCATTGCCGGTGACAGCAACTTGGCATTCTTGAGCGCGGTGCTCTTGCCCGACGCGGGCTTGCCGAAGACCACGTACCAGGGCAGCACGTACAGCGGGTCGCCGCGCAGCTTGAGGTGCGATTTGCGCAACAGCCGGAGCGCCCGGTTCCAGTTTTTGGCCAGCCGCTTTTGCAGTTGCCGGGGCGACATGCCGAGATCGGCATCGCGTTCGGCCTGTTCCTGGCGCAGAACCCGCAACGCCTGCGCGCGCGCCCGGTGCCGGATGATCGCCTTGCGGATCAGCACGATCAGCAGCCAGGTGCCCAGCACCAGTCCGCTGGCAATCGCGGCCTCCTCGAACGGCCGCTCGAACAATATCGCGACGCCGAACGCGATGGCGACGATCAGGATGATGATGACCAGGTACAGCAGAATCATGAAAAAGGTTTTCATCGTGTCTGCCGCATCCCTAGTAATTCACCAGCGCCTGTATTTCGTCGAGCAACCAGGCGATATTCAGATGATAAATGCCGAGCATCACGATCAGCACCGCGACCGGAACGCCGATGATGACGGGATAAATATTCAGGCGGGATTTGAACGGATTGTCGTTGCGCGCATCGCTGGCCTTGTAGGCAAACGGGAAAAGCGTTGCCGCGTCGATATTTCGTCGCGCTTCATCGGGCAAAAACAGGCTCAGGTTGAATGCCTTGACCTGCTCGTAGCGCTTGCGGTCCTCGCCGCGAAAATATTGGCCACGGAAGCCGAGGCCCAGGCAGAGTGCGTAGACCTCGCGCACGTCCCGGTCGGGGCCGAACTTTTTGAGCACGTTCATGCGTTCGTAGAACTCGGCACCGGCATTCGTCGTGTCGAAGTAAATGCGCTGCAACGGGTTCTTCGCCCAGTTAGCCTTGTCCTCCCAGCTCGAGGTTTGCAGCATTTCGTCGATCAGGGCCACCACCGGAAATTTCGCCGCCGCGTAAATCGGCTCCGCAATGCCCATTTCCTCGCACAGCCGCTCGCTGACCTCGAATCGGCGCTGCAACTCGGCGCGCACCTGCTCGGCCGGCATGGGATCGATTTCCCCGCGACAGAACTTGCGCGTGAACAACAGCGCGTCGGTGAAGCTGTCGACGATCCGCATCGCTACTTCCTCACCACCACCAGTTCGACCTTGGTGTCCGGGGGCGCCTCGTCCCACAGCAACGCGGCATTTTGCTGGCGTTCGACCGAGGTCCACTGGTCATCGTGGACATCCAGCCGCAGGTAGTGGGCGTTCGGGCGCCTCGGCAAACCGGGCGGCGGCGCCGGCAGATAGATCATGCCGACCCCGGGTAGCGACCGTTCGACCAGCGTCTCGACCATGTCGCGTGACGCCAGCTTGGCCGCGGTCAACAGCGATTTTTGCGACTCCTCGAAGTCTTCCACGGTGTTGATGATCAGGAAAAAGTCGACATGCTCGGTGAAAAACTCGGCCGGCACGTCGGCGCTGTAGGCCACTTCGTCGAATACCATTTCGACCAGGAACTGCGGCCCGATGGTTATCTCGTTGAGCAGCTGGCTCACCATCGAGCTGATCTGGGCGAAACAGGTGCCAAGATCATCGTGCGCGTAGGCCGGCACGAGGCGTTCGCCGTCCGCGGTCTCACCCAGCACCGATACGCGATCGGTATAGGTGCTGATCTCGCCGACCAGCTCGCGCATGACGCCGTAAACCACCCAGGGATGGACCCGGCCCGACTCGCAGATATGGAACAGGCGGGGCACGAATCGACTCAGGGATTGCAGCGCCATCTTGTAACGCAGCATGTTAGCGTCGAATTCCTTCTTCGCGTGCACCGGTGACTTGTAGGCGGCCAACTGCGTCGCGCGGCCGGTAATCTCGTCACGCACCTCCTTGACGATGCGCAACAATTCGGGCACCGAGGCGATCGTCACGCAGGGCGGCAGGTATTGCGGGTTATATACGATGGCGTCCCCGTCCCGAACGACCTGGGCTATCGGGATCAATTCGTAGTCGCCGAGTTCATCGCGCTCGTTATCGAACATGATTTTCAGCGCATAGCGCAGAAACTTGACCTGCGCGCTGCTGCCCTCGACGTAGACATCCTTGACCTCCTCGGGCGTATTGGTCGACACATAGCGGGTCGTCGCATCGGCGTGTTGGTCGAGGCTCGACAATACCGTCGTGTTGTCGTCGAACTGGCTCAGCTTGTGAATGGCGAGGTAGATCGTGAAGGGTTTCTCGGGATCTACCCATTCATCCTCGAACGATCGCGGGCTCACGACGGCATTATCCGGGATGGAGACAAAAGTACCGTCGGCAAAGATGAATTCACCCGACTCGATCTCGCAGGTTCGATGACTGAGCGACGAGGGCAGCATTTCGATCCGGCAGACCCCCCAGAAATGCGGCTGCAGAAAGGCCTGGTAAGGCAAGAGGCGGGCATCCTGGTACTGCTCGGACAGCTGAAAGTGCTGCGGCTGCAGAAACAACCCCTGATGCCAGAAAACCGGTTTGCTATTTTTCACTACGCACCTCGAATCGAATGGCCAGGGCCGGCCGCCGGATTCTCGAATTTATTCTTCTACTCATTTTTTTTCGCCGCTTCCGATTTGAGTAACTGGAACCAGTCTTCCTGACCGGTTTTCACCTGCTCGGTGGAAGCCCGGTTTTCCCGCACGATCGCGTCCTCGATCGAGACGATTTGCTTCGAACTGGTTCGGCCGAGATCGACGATGACGTTCAGTCTCCCTGGCACGGCCTTGGCCTCGTCGCTGACGAGGGCCGCGAAAGCCAGCGTCTTTTCCACCAGGCCACGCTCGATTTCCCGCAGCGGAATCGGGAAGATCTTGACGTCCGTTTTCGGGTTGAGCTTGAAGTACCCGGCGATCACGCCGATGTGCTTGGCGGTTTGCGCCCGCGCGATCGATACCGTTTTTTGCTCGCCGGGCCGCATCGTCAGAAGCTGGAAGTTGACGATGGTCTCGTCGACCTTGCCTTTCTGCAGCAGTTCGACCGCGCCTTCGCGGGTCACTGCCAACCCGCTGAACGTATTCGGGTCGTTCATCTGAAACAGGCCCACCGCGATCGAATGGGGCCGGCCATTGACCGTGTTGACATCGGCGGCCGCCCGCAAGACGAGGTTGATCGCCCGAACCTCGTAAGTCCATTTGTCTTCCTC